>CAWUXI010000150.1:0-33122 GCA_963926405.1 uncultured Flavobacteriales bacterium | reverse complement strand
GTCTCTTTATAAGTAACAGTATCAATAGGCTGCTGGTAAGGAGGTTTTACAATTTCTAAGTACCAAGAACAGAAATCATCCCAAACTAATTTATATGTACTCATTAACGCTTCTGAAATTCTAAATTTATCGTAAGAATCGTTGATTTCGGACAACGTCTTATTGAACTTACTTTTAAACCATTCAATGCCTTTAACTGCATACTCTGGCTGCTCGATATCTTGAACTTCCCAACTGTTTACTAAACGAAATGCATTCCATACCTTGTTGGAAAAGTTACGTCCTTGTTCACATTGAGAGCTATCAAAAGGTAAATCATTTCCTGCGGGAGAACTCAATAACATTCCCACTCTTACACCGTCAGCACCAAATTTTTCTATTAAATCCAAAGGATCTGGACTATTCCCTAAAGATTTAGACATTTTACGTCCTAATTTATCTCTTACAATACCTGTGAAATAAACATTTTTAAAAGGAAGTTCACCTTTGTATTTGTAACCTGAAATAATCATTCTTGCTACCCAAAAGAACATAATTTCTGGTGCCGTAACTAAATCATTAGTGGGATAATAATAATCTAAGTCCTTGTTATCATTCCCTTCTTTAAATCCATTGAATACGGATATTGGCCACAACCAAGAAGAGAACCAAGTATCCATTACATCATCATCTTGACGCAAATCCTCTAGTTTTAAATTCTTATTCCCTGTTTTCTCTTTGGCTTTAATCAATGCTTCTTCAATTGTTTCTGCAACAACAAAATCATCTTTCTTTCTTCCATAGAAATATGCCGGAATCTGATGTCCCCACCATAATTGACGAGAAATACACCAATCCTTGATATTCTCCATCCAGTGGCGATAAGAATTTTTAAACTTCTCAGGGTGAAATTGAATGGTATCATTCATTACATTTTCCAAAGCTGGTTTAGCCAAGTCTTCCATTGCACAAAACCACTGCATAGACAGTTTAGGTTCAATGATAGCATTGGTTCTTTCAGAAAAGCCGATTTTATTAATATGATCTTCTGTTTTAACTAAATAACCTTGCTCTTCCAGATCAAGTGCGATTTGCTTGCGAACTTCAAACCTGTCCTGGTTAGCGTAAAAACCAACATTCTCTTTAATTGTTCCGTTATCATTTAAGATGTCTATTGACTCTAAATCATATTTACTTCCTAATTCATAATCGTTTGGATCATGTGCTGGAGTAATTTTCAAACATCCCGTTCCAAATTCTGGGTCAACGTATGCATCAAAAATAATTGGTACTGATCTTCCAATAATTGGGACAACTGCATTTTTCCCTTTTAAATGTGCATATCTTTCATCATTCGGATTAATACAAATTGCAGTATCTCCTAAAATTGTTTCAGGGCGGGTAGTAGCAATTGATAACCACTCGTCTTCTGTTCCTTCTATTTTATACCGAACGTAATATAACTTTGAATTTACCTCCTTGTAATTTACCTCTTCATCACTCAAGGCAGTTTGTGCTAAAGAATCCCAATTCACCATTCTCACACCACGGTATATATACCCTTCTTCATGAAGATTACAGAATACTTTTATTACACTATCGTAATAATCTTTATCCATTGTAAACCGTGTTCGATCCCAATCGCAAGAGGCCCCTAATTTTTTTAATTGTTCTAGAATTATCCCACCATGTTTCTCTGTCCAATCCCAAGCATGTTGTAAGAACTCATCTCTCGTTAAATCCGTTTTTTGAATCCCCTCAGATTTTAATTTAGCTACAACCTTTGCTTCAGTCGCAATTGAAGCGTGATCTGTTCCTGCAACCCAACAAGCATTTTTTCCTAACATACGTGCTCTTCTTACCAATACATCTTGTATGGTGTTATTTAGCATGTGTCCCATGTGTAATACTCCAGTAACATTTGGTGGTGGAATGACAACGGTGTAAGGCTCTCTTTCATCAGGAGTAGACTTAAAGAAACCATTCTCAACCCAGTATTTGTACCATTTCGCTTCTGCTCTTCCTGCCTCGTATATTTTAGGTGTTTCCATCATTGTCCTTAGTTGTTGTTATTTTCCGATTGTAAAAATACTAGAATGCATTCTATTCTAGCTTTAATTAATTGCTTTTGTTAACCCTTTTGAGTTTAATTCCCCATTTGTTAATATTTAGCAGTTATTATTACCCTCTATCTTCTAGGTTATTTTAATTTCGCGTTAAGAATCTAAATTTTAAAACTCAACATATGTCAAACGGAGTATATACAGTACCCTACCCTGCAACAGAACCTGTTAATGGTTATGCACCAGGATCTGAAGAAAAAGAAAACTTATTAGCCAAATATAAAGAGATGTACAATCAAGAACCAATTGATGTCCCTATGTATATTGGAAGTGAAGAGGTAAGAACTAATGACAAAAGAAAAATGTCACCACCTCATGATCATGCTCACAATCTAGGCAGCTTTAATTTCGGAACGAAAGAGCATGTTACTAAAGCCATAGATGCTGCATTAGCTGCAAAATCTGCTTGGGCTAACATGCCTTGGGAGCATAGAGCTTCTATCTTTTTAAAAGCTGCAGATTTACTAGAAGGCCCATTTAGAGATGAGTTAAATGCTTCTACAATGTTGGCGCAATCAAAAAACGCAATGCAAGCAGAAATTGATGCTGCATGCGAGTTAATTGACTTTTTTAGATTTAACGTTGCTTTTATGCAACAAATATATGAAGATCAACCAGAATCAAATCCTGGTATGTGGAACAGATTAGAATACCGTCCATTAGAAGGGTTTGTTTTTGCAATTACGCCATTTAACTTTACATCAATCGCTGCTAATCTCTGTGCTGCGCCAGCTATGATGGGAAATGTTGTTGTTTGGAAACCTGCTGCAACTCAAGTTTATTCTGCTCATGTTTTAATGAAAATATTTAAAGCTGCTGGTGTACCCGACGGTGTTATTAATATGGTAACTGTTTCTGGAGCGGAAGCGGGAGAAGCCGTATTTAGTCACCCACAATTTGCAGGTCTTCACTTTACAGGATCTACAGGTGTTTTTAAAGACCTATGGAAAACTATTGGCAATAACATAGACACTTACAAATCTTACCCTAGAGTGGTTGGAGAAACAGGTGGTAAAGATTTTATCATTGCCCATAAATCTTCTATTCCAGCTCAAGTGGCTACTGCAATTAGTCGGGGAGCTTTTGAATTTCAAGGGCAGAAATGTTCAGCTGCTTCAAGAGCATATATTCCATCTAATATTTCGGATGAGATTTTAGAGATCGTAAAAGAACAAGTAGATTCTTTTAAAATGGGAAGTCCAGAAGATTTCAGCAACTTTATAAACGCAGTAATTAGCGAGCAATCATTTGATAAAATTGCTTCATTTATTGATTACGCCAAAGAAAGAGATGATGCTAAAATTATCTGTGGTGGAAATTATGATAAATCGAAAGGATATTTTATAGAACCTACCGTTATAGTAACAACAGATCCTTCTTTCAAAACAATGTGCGAAGAGATTTTTGGTCCAGTAATGACTATTTATGTTTACGATGAACACAAATGGGACGAGACCTTAGATATTTTAGACAAAACTTCTGACTACGCTTTAACAGGTGCTATTTTCTCCCAAGACAGATACGCCATTGTTGACGGTATGAAAAAACTTGAAAATGCAGCAGGTAATTTCTACATCAATGACAAACCAACTGGAGCAGTTGTAGGACAACAACCATTTGGAGGTGCTAGAGGGTCTGGAACGAATGATAAAGCAGGTTCATACTTAAATTTAGTTCGCTGGGTATCTCCAAGAACAATTAAGGAAACTTTTGTTCCTCCGACGGATTATAAATATCCATTTTTGGGATAAGCAAACACTGATTAAACATCAAAAAAAAACCGCTATTTGAAACTTCAAATAGCGGTTTTTTCGTTTCAGAAAAAAATATCACGATTGAATTGTTTCACAACGATGTAGAAGCAGATAATTGGATATCTTCGCTTTAAATTTTAAAATGGTAAAAGCTGTAATCTTTGACATGGATGGTCTTCTGATTGATTCAGAACCACTCTGGAGAGAAGCCGAAATAAAAGTATTCAATTCAATTGGGCTAGAATTCAATGACAAAATGTGTCGTGAGACAATGGGAATGCGAATTGACGAAGTAGTCTTTTTTTGGCACAATCAATTTAAATGGGTTTCGCCGTCGATTGATGAAGTTGCTAACCAAATTGTAGACGAGCTCGTTAAATTAATACTTGAAAAAGGAGCAGCTATGACCGGTGTTTATGACACTTTAAAGTTACTCCACAGTAAAAAAATTCCCATGGCTATTGCTTCATCTTCTTCCATGAAAATTATTGGGAACGTGGTACAAAAACTTGAAATAGCAAAGTACTTCGCCGTCATCCATTCTGCTGAATTTGAAGCTTATGGAAAACCCCATCCAGAAGTTTTTATCTCTACAGCGAAAAAATTAATGGTTAACCCGGAAGAATGTATTGTTTTTGAAGATTCAAAATATGGAATGATAGCAGCTCTAGCAGCTAGAATGAAGGTAATCGTAATACCCGAAGAAAAAGACCAACAAGCCACTTGGCATAGTATTTCCACTATGAAATTAAAATCTCTGTCTGATTTTAATCTTAATTTGTTGTAAAATATTATTTATACCTTTTTTAAGTCTGCAATTGTTTGAATAGGATTATCTGATTTAAAAACAAAACTTCCAGCGACTAATACATCTGCTCCTGCCTCAATCAATTTTTTAGCATTATCGGAAGTTACTCCTCCATCAATTTCAATTTTTGTCTGAGCTCCATTTTTAGTAATTATTGCTTTCATCTTTCTAACCTTTTCGTAAGTAGATTCAATAAACTTTTGGCCACCAAACCCTGGATTAACCGACATTATAAGAACTAAGTCAATCTCATTAATAATACCTTCCAATAATTCAACTGGAGTATGGGGATTTAATGCAACTCCCGCTTTCATTCCCTCGTCTCTTATTGCCTGTAAGGTTCTGTGTAAATGAGTACACGCTTCATAATGTACCGTTAATATATTTGCTCCTGCTGCTTTAAAATCTTTAATGTAACTATCAGGATTCTCAATCATTAAATGAACATCTAATGGCTTTAAAGTATGCTTATTTATCGCGGCAATCACAGGCATTCCAAAAGATATGTTAGGTACAAACACTCCATCCATAACGTCTAAATGGTACCAATCAGCCTCACTTTTGTTAAGCATTTCACATTCTGATTGTAAGTTAGCAAAGTCTGATGCTAATAGCGATGGAGATATTAAATGGCTCATAGTTTGATTCTTTTAGCAAAGAAACAAAAAAGCCTCCTCCTGATAACTATCGGGATGAGGCTTTTATTAAGAGTAATTAACAAATTGTTAACCTAAGTATGTTTTTAGCATTTTACTTCGAGAAGTATGCTTTAATCTTCTAATCGCTTTTTCTTTAATCTGACGAACTCTTTCTCTTGTTAAATCAAAACGTTCTCCTATTTCTTCAAGCGTCATTGGGTGTGCTCCGCTCAATCCAAAATATAGCCGAACAACATCCGCCTCTCTAACCGTAAGGGTGGTTAAAGATCTTTCAATTTCTTTACGAAGTGACTCATTCATCAACTCTCTATCCGGTTTTGGATTAGAGGTTGACTCCATTACTTCATACATATTACTACTTCCATCTTCATCTTTCAATGGAGCATCCATAGACAAGTGTCTACCTGCATTTTCCATTGATTGTTTGACTTCATTTTCAGTAATCTCTAATTCTTCAGCAATTTCTTGAACCGTTGGAGGTCTTCCATATGTTTGCTCCAAGGCAGAAAATGCCTTGTTTATCTTATTAATAGAACCAATCTTATTTAAAGGAAGACGAACAATTCTAGATTGTTCAGCTAAAGCTTGCAATATTGATTGACGAATCCACCATACAGCATAAGATATAAATTTAAAACCTCTTGTCTCATCAAAACGCTGTGCAGCCTTAATCAAACCCAAATTACCTTCATTAATTAAATCAGGTAACGTTAGCCCTTGATTTTGATATTGTTTTGATACAGAAACAACAAATCTAAGGTTTGCTTTCACTAGTTTTTCAAGTGCAGCTTCATCACCGGCTTTAATTCTTTGTGCTAGTTCAACCTCTTCTTGCGCAGTAATCAAATCTACTCTACCAATTTCTTGAAGATATTTATCTAAAGATGCGGTTTCACGATTTGTTACTTGTTTGGTAATTTTTAGTTGTCTCATGTTTTAATTTAGTTTTTACTTAAATCCTCAAAAAATATCATTTTGCTAGTTGCACGAATTGAGCACAGGACTCATAACGAAATATTATTCGTATAAGTTTCAAAAAGGCAGCTTTATTTATCAGTAAATCGGTAAAACAGCAAGATAATCATTTAAAGAGCCCCTATTTTCGGATGAATAATCCTTAACCAATTGCAAAAAAAGAAACCGCCTCTCCAAAGAGAAACGGTTTCGCTTATTTATATGAATATAATTAATCCTGAGGTTTTGCCTCTGGTTTCGGTAAAAGTACTTTTCTAGAAATTTTCAATTTTCCATTTCTTGGGTCTTTACCAATAACTTTAACCTCAATTTCTTGACCTTGCTTTAAGTAATCTTCTGGTTTTTCAACTCTTTCCCAAGCAATTTCAGAAACATGTAAGAGTGCATCTTGACCAGGAATTATCTCAACAAATGCTCCAAAAGCAACAATGTTTTTAACCTTACCTGTATAAGTTTCTCCTATTTCTGCAGTTGGAGGAAATGCGATTGAATTAATTCTTTTTACCGCCTCTTCCATTCCTTCTGCATCTTCAGAGAAGATCTCAATTAATGCCATACCATTTTCATCTTCGTCTCCGATTGAAATTTTAGTATTTGTGTCAGCTTGCATCGCCTGAATCGTTTCACCACCTTTTCCGATAATTCCACCAATTGCGTCACTAGGAACTTCAATTTTTCGAATTCTTGGAACGTGTGCTCTATAATCTTCACGAGGAGCAGACATTGTTTCCATTATCTTTCCTAATATATGTAAGCGACCTGCTTTCGCTTGATTCAATGCATCTTCTAACATTGAATAATCCAATCCATCAATTTTGATATCCATTTGACAAGCTGTGATTCCGTCAGCAGTGCCAGTTACTTTGAAATCCATATCACCTAAATGATCTTCATCTCCAAGAATATCTGAAAGTACTTTGTAACTCTTACCATCAGAAATTAATCCCATTGCAATACCAGAAACTGGTTTCTTCATTTTAACACCACCATCTAATAATGCTAATGTTCCAGCACAAACAGTTGCCATTGATGAAGAACCGTTAGATTCTAATATCTCAGATACCAATCTTATTGTATATGGATTATCAACCGCATCTGGCAACATTGGCTTTAATGCTCTGTATGCTAAATTACCATGACCAACTTCTCTACGACTAATTCCTCTAATTGGTCTTTCTTCACCTGTTGAAAATGGAGGGAAGTTATAATGTAATAAGAATGTGTCTTCACCTTGACTTAACGCACCATCCTTTCTTTGCACATCTGCACTACTACCTAAAGTAAGTGTTGTGAGTGATTGTGTTTCACCTCTTTGAAATAATGCAGAACCGTGGCAACCTGGCAAGTATCCTACTTCACTCCAGATAGGTCTTATTTCGTCCATTGCACGACCATCCATTCTCTTTGGAGAATCTAAAACAACTTGGCGAATTGCAGCCTTCATAGCTCCTTTTATATAAGCTCCTACTTGCTCTTCACCTAATTCTTCAGCACTTAACTCAGATTTTACAGCGTCCTTAACCTCTGAATATTGTCTATTACGTTCGTGGCGATCAGCCAATCCTTGAGCTGTAATATCATAATACTTTTGGTAAGCCATATCCTTAATCTTAGCTCTCAATTCATCATTGTGATTTTCGTGACTGTATTCTCTTTTCACTTTTGATGAAGGAACTTCAGCAGCCAACTCCAACTGTACTTGACAGTGAACCTTAATTGCTTTGTGTGCTTCTTTAATTGCCTCTAGCATATCAGCTTCAGAAGCTTCAAGCATTTCACCTTCTACCATTACAACACTGTCTAAAGTACCTGCAATCATCATATCTAATTCAGATCCTTCTAATTCTTCAAAAGTAGGGTTGATTGTATATTTACCATCTTTTTTAGACACTCTCACTTCCGAAACTGGGCCATTAAATGGAATATCAGAAACAGCTATTGCAGCTGAAGCAGCAAGACAAACTAAAGCATCCGGTATATTCTTTTTGTCAGAAGACATTAATTGCACCATAACTTGTGTTCCTGCGTGAAAATCACTAGGAAACAAAGGTCTAAGTGCTCTGTCAACTAAACGCATTGTTAAAATCTCATCATCACTTGGACGGGTTTCTCTCTTCAAGAATCCTCCTGGAAACTTACCTGTAGAAGCAAATTTCTCTCTATAATCTACTGTTAAAGGAAGAAAATCAACGCCTTCTCTAACTTCTTTACTTGATACAATTGTTGCAAGCAACATTGTGTCATCCAACCTTACAACCACAGCTCCATCTGCTTGTTTAGCTAGTTTACCCGTTTCGATATGGATTACTTTACCATCACCTAAATCAATTGTTTTGTTTACTATATTCATTTTTCTGTTTTTATCTCAGCTTTCATCTCCCAAAACTGAGGGTTTATATTTAAAATTGACTCTAGAAGCCACTTTGCCACTAGATTTAAAGACAAAAAACCAAATTGAATTGTTATTTTGCCCACCTTTAACAAAGAAGGGACTATTACATTAACGTAACAGTCCCCTCTAATACTATTAACCAACTTCTCGTAGTCGATTATAATTCATTATCTTCTTAATTCTAATTCCTTAACAATAGCTCTGTAGCGATTAATATCTTTTTTCTTAAGGTAATCTAGGTGATTTCTTCTTTTTCCAACTAAAAGGACCAAAGATCTTTGTGTATTGAAATCTTTCTTGTTATTTTTCAAGTGCCCAGTTAAATGAGCAATTCTTATTGAGAATAAAGCGATTTGCCCTTCAGCTGTACCTGTGTCTTTCTCGTTTTTGTTGTGTTTTTTAAAAACCTCTTTTTTCTTTTCTTCTGTTAAATACATCTTGCAATACTTTTAGTAATTGTTATGTGATTCCGTTAATTCGGCTGCAAATCTAATTCTTTATTTCCTAATTGCCTCTAATTATTAAATAATTTTATAGCTAACGCCAATCTTTCCTTCATTTCTCTTCTATCGATAATAAAATCCAAAAAGCCGTGTTCTAATAAAAACTCTGATGTTTGAAAACCTTCTGGTAAATCTTTACCAATAGTCTCTTTAACTACTCTCGGCCCAGCAAATGCTATCAAAGCTCCTGGTTCGGCAATATTTATATCACCCAACATTGCAAAAGACGCTGTAATCCCCCCAGTTGTTGGATCTGTTAAATATGAAATATAGGGTTGTTTTGCAGCAGACAATTGCGTTAATCGTGCAGAAGTTTTAGCCATCTGCATCAAAGAGAAACCTGCTTCCATCATTCTAGCGCCACCGGATTTCGAAATCATCATAAAAGGACACTCTTTTTTTATTGCAAACTCAATTGCTCTAGATATCTTCTCCCCGACTACTGAACCCATTGAACCACCAATAAAAGCAAAGTCCATGCAAGCTACAACCAAATAATTTCCAGATGTTTTGCCATAAGCAGTTGCCACAGCATCTTTCAAGCCGCTTTTCTTTTGCGTAGCAATAATTCT
This sequence comes from uncultured Flavobacteriales bacterium, assembly GCA_963926405.1. Lineage (GTDB taxonomy): Bacteria > Bacteroidota > Bacteroidia > Flavobacteriales_D > Parvicellaceae > CALSMU01. Next base: position 23,357 of record CAWUXI010000150.1, on the reverse strand, counting down.
ATCTGTATATTTTTTTGTATCCTCAAACTCTAATGGGTCCGCAGATTCAAGATCAGCATCTAACTCTTTGTACTTATTATCATCAAAAATGATCTCAAAATACTCCTTGGATCCAATTCTAGTATGAAAGCCCTCCTTAGGTGTTACAAACTTGTTAGCACGCAACTCTTTAGTTTCAATTACATCCCCTCCTGGAGTTTTAACCCAAAAACCATCAGGGGTTTCTTTTTTATCTTTGGTTGCCGTAACAACACCTTTTTGTTTTCTTTTAAACCAAGCCATATCTTTTAAACTTAAAGACAATAGACTTAAAACCAAAAGACTTTAAGTTATGTCTATAATTATATATTATTAAGCTATTGTTATACTTTCATCCAAATAGACATCTTGGATTGAATTCAGTAAACTAATTCCATCCTTCATCTCTTTTTGAAAAGCTTTTCTTCCAGATATCAAACCATGACCTCCTGCTCTCTTATTAACTACAGCAGTCATTACAGCCTGCTCTAAATCAGACTTACCATCACCAGTAGAAGCTCCACCCGAATTAATCAACCCATTTCTTCCCATGTAACAATTAGCCACTTGGTAACGACATAAATCAATCATATGATCAGTAGTCAATTCAGAATATACCTTAGGATGTGTTTTTCCAAAATCAACATTTGTGTAACCTCCATTATTTTCTGGTAATTTCTGCTTAATAATATCTGCCTGAATAGTCACTCCTAAATGATTTGCTTGAGCCGTAATATCAGTTGCTACATGGTAATCTACACCATCCTTTTTAAAGTCACTATTTCTAAGATAACACCATAAAACTGTAGCCATACCTAGTTCATGGGCTCTTTCAAAAGCTTCAGCCACTTCAACAATCTGGCGACCGCTGTCTTCAGACCCAAAGTAAATTGTTGCACCAACTGCTGCAGCGCCTAAGTTCCATGCCTCATCTACACTTCCGAACATAATCTGCTCAAACGTTCCAGGATAAGTTAGCATCTCATTATGATTTAACTTAACTATAAAAGGTATTTTATGAGCGTATTTTCTGCTCACAGAAGCTAGAACCCCAAAAGTTGATGCTACAGCATTACATCCACCTTCATAAGCAAGTTCAACAATCTTTTCACTATCAAAATAAATTGGATTTGGAGCAAACGATGCACCTGCAGCATGCTCTATACCTTGATCAACTGGCAAAATAGAAACATATCCTGTATTTGCTAATCTTCCTGTACCATACAAAGCTTGTAAATTTCTTAATACCTGAGGGTTTCTATTCGTTTGAGCAAAGCACCTTTCAACAAAATCTTTACCTGGTAAATGCAATAAGCTCTTGCTTATAGTTTTACATTCATGATTTAACAACCCATCTGCGCTACTTCCTAATATATCAATCGTTTTAGACATTATACTTCTTTTTATTTTTATGCTTAGCTAATTTTAAGACTGCGAATTTAAGAATAATCTATGAAGTTATTTCTTTTTAGACAACATTTAGAATGGATAGCCTATTCCCAGGTTAAATTGTAATTTGAAAAACCGACCCCTATCAATCTCCGAATTAACATACTGCTCTAATCCTGGATCATAAGTGGATTCAAAATAACTACTCCCTTCTTTTAGGCCTCCCTGAAACAACCACCTTTGAGAGGCAGGCAACGATGGGTTCCTAAAAGGCATTGAGAAATCAAATCGAATCACAAAAAAATCAAGATCCATCCTCAAGCCAAGACCAGTTCCAATTGCAATTTCACTGATAAACCTGTCAGCTTCGAAGTGCGCATTCGTGCGCAAAGAATCTTTATTAATTAGCCAAATATTACCTGCATCAAAAAACAAAGCTCCTTCAACCCAACTAATTAAAGGAAACCGGAATTCAATATTACTTTCTAACTGAATATCCCCAATTTTATCGAAACTTCCAGTTGAATCATAGTATGCACCTGGCCCGAGAGTTCGAGATTTCCATGCTCTCATTCCATTTGCCCCACCAGAGAAAAAACTTTTTTGAAAAGGCAATGCTTCCGACAAATTACTCAAAGGCAAACCTATTCCAGCAGCTATTCGATATACCACTTTTGTTTTTTTAGATAAAATCCTATAATAGCGTGTATCTAAATTAACCTTAACAAATTGCGCGAATCTTATACCAAATAAGCTGTAACTGCCCGTTGTTGTGTCAATCACTTGGTTAGAATATTTATAAACCCCTCTCAAAACATTACCCGCTCCTTCAATAGTAGCGCTTGTATAAAAGACGTTTTTACTCTTTTTTACTTGCTGCCCATTATATTCAAAAGACAATCTTCCTCCAGCAATTATATGATTGTCGTAACTAGCAGCAAGAAATTCATCATTTAAAGCGTCAATTTTATCTTGAAAAGCCTGCTCCTTGGAAATATTAATAGCGCTCAGAGAAATAGGTGTAAACTTATAAGTAATCGGGGCTTTTTCATGCCAAACCCAAGTCATAGAAATATCTTGAATACCTCTTGTAAAATCAGGTCTTTGCTGATAATTATATGAAGTCGACAGTTCTGTTTTTGCATTTGATTTATTTGTAAAGTATTTATTTAAAAATAAAAACCGAGGGAAAACCAGCGATATTCTTGGGCCAAACTCAATCGTATTAAAATTTGCATTTGACAATAAATTATCATCTGATTCATTCTCAATCAATAACTTTTGCGCTTCTAAACCACCCGTAAAACTTATCTGTAGACTTTCTGCACCTCCGAATACATTCTTATGCGCATAGGTCATACTGCCCTCAATTCCATATAAACCATTGTTATGAAGACCATCTGACGAGACATTAAAAGTTTGAGACTTTATTGGCTGCAATACAATTATTGCCTGAAGCCCATCGCCTTGTTTGACAAACTGAACGGAAACAGATTTAAAAATACCTAAGCCTGAAAATTTTCTATATGTAGCCTCTATCGCCGTTTTATTATAAAGCTCCCCTTCTTTTATTAAAACCGCATCATGGAGCAATTTCAAATGGTATCTTAATTTTTTCTGGTAATAAAATTCAATCTCTTCAAAAGTTTCTTTTTGATATTTTAGTAAGGAGGCAGAATCAATATTAACTTTAGAATCATAATCAACCACAACAATAACTTCCATTATTTTATATTGTTTATGTTTAACTTCAATAACAGAATCAGTCATTATATCCTTTACTTTATAATTCTGAATACCTAAAACAACATCTACCTGCTTTGAACCAAGAGAGCTATCTATTCTAAAATAAATAAACTCTTTATTGAAGAAATGATATCCATTATCCAGTAAATATTTTGTTAGACGTGTTCGCTCAAAATCCATCTTATCAGTACTGAAATTCTCTCCAACTTTCAAATAAGAATTCTGCGAAATGCTGCTTATGTAGCCTAACATTACCGAATCTTTAATTTGATTTTTAATTTGCTTAATCGTGTAAGGCTTCCCTCCGGAAACAATGTAGGTCACTTCAGCTTTTTGATGTTTCCCAAAAGACACATTATAGCTAATCTGATTATTAAAATAACCTTCATTAATAAGCTGACTGTTAAGTTGTTTTATTGACTTATCTATCTTTAATGAATCTAAAATAACCGGTGCCTCTCCAGAACTCCTAAGGCCTTCTCCAAAAGTTGTTTTAACCACCTTATATTGCTTAGGTACTTTGTTTTTCGCTGTTCTTTTTGTATTCCTTTGGGTAATTTTTGTATTCTTTTCGTCCGCCTTGTTTTTATTTATCAATTTCCTTTTTTGAATTCTATCTTCATTCGATAGGCTATAAATTCTTAAATGAAGCCTTGCCAAACCAAACCCTATTTTCCTATTTGGCTTTTGCTTTAAAATCGGATATAATTCATCAATTGAAATTCGTCGACCGTAACTCTTATTACCAACAGTATCCTCTTCGAATAAAATCTTGTTGCTGTCCAATAAATATTCATCTTCAAGAACATATTTTATTGGACTACAAGACGCACCCCCTGCGAGAATAACTGCTAAAATCAAATATTTAATAAAAAAGCTTTTCAAGAATGCAAATATATGTGACTGATTTAAATGCAATTTACTAATTTGCACAAAAATAGAAATTAGGTGATTAATAATAGAGAAATAAAGCTAATCAATTCATTAAAAAGGAAAAAGAATAGAATTGAAGAAGGATTATTTGTGGTAGAAGGTGAGAAAAACTTAGAGGAATTGCTACTTTCCGAATTTGAAATATTGAATATTTATGCCACTAATGAATGGTCGAATGACGCTGAACACACTAAAGTTTCGCCAAAAGATTTAGGCAGGATAACATCTCTTTCAAATCCTAATAAAGTTCTAGCGCTTGTTAAAATTCCAAAAAAAGAACAAATAAATACCAGTATAACAAGTCTTGTTATCGACGGTGTGAATGACCCAGGTAATTTAGGCACCATTATCAGAACCGCTAATTGGTTTGGAATAAACCAGGTGATATGCTCTAATAATAGCGTTGACAAGTTCAATCCTAAAGTTATTATGTCTTCAATGGGATCTCTTTTCAAAACAAATGTACTCTACACCGATTTAAAGGAATTTTTATCGACTTCAAGTCTCTCTATTTATGGAGCACTGCTAGAAGGAGAAACTGTTTATAATATTGAATTCAACGATCCAAGTATTATTCTATTAGGAAATGAGTCTCATGGAATTTCCGAAGATTTATTTCCATTTATTACGCATAAAACCACTATTCCTGGAAGTGGAAGTGCAGAATCATTAAATTTAGGCATATCAACAGCTGTCTACTGTTCTGAGTACTTTAAACAAACAACCACGTAATATAAAACAGCATTTACAAATTATTTTTTTCTGAAAGATTCATAAAAAAAATTTACTTTTAAGAAAAAATCAAGAAATGGAAGCACCTATAATTATTTTCATTGTTTTAATAATATTAGCACTAAGCTTAATACCAGCTATATTTTTTCTACTAACGCTTCAGGACGCATTAAAAAAAGTTAAGAAAAAGAATAGAACGATAGAACCAGGCCAAGTATGGCTAAATCTTATTCCTTTATTCAATATAGTTTGGCAATTTATTATGATTAATAGAATCGCAGATTCATTGAAATCAGAATTTACTGAAAGAGGTATATCAACAAAAGAAGATAGACCAGGAGCTCAAATAGGAGTTACCTATTGTATACTTAGCTTATGTGGAGCAATACCGGTTCTTGGTGTAATAGCATCTCTTGCAGGACTGGTTTGTTGGATTATTTATTGGGTTACAATTTCAAATTATAAAAATCAACTCGGAGAAATTAATGAAGATGTATTAGACGATATTCTTCTGGATGATTTTGATATTCCAGCCTAAAAAAAGAGATGTCTTCAACAGTTCCTTTTTTTTGACTAATATAAATTTCTGAATGCTCAACCCAAACAACAACAATAATAGCTCTTTATTGGTCGATTGCAGCAATCATGCAGAAGCAGGTGGAAATTCCTGTTACGATTGGGTATTTTGATTTGAGAAGGAATAAAACGGTTAATCTAATACCTTTCTATTAATAATAGCCTCAATACATCTTTGTCCATCGATGGCTGCAGAAACTATTCCTCCAGCATAACCAGCTCCCTCTCCTATTGGATACAAACCTGCTAACTCAATATGCTCAAACGATTCTTTATCTCTAGGAATCCGAACAGGTGAAGAAGTTCTAGACTCAACTGCATGCAATACAGCTTCATTGGTATAGTAATCGTTCATTTTTATTTTAAAAGCTTTAAAACCCTCTCGTAATGCATTAGTAATAAATTTCGGCAGCACATCTGAAAGTTGAACAGAAGTAATCCCCGGATAGTAGGAAGTTTTCGGCAAATCCGCTGACTTAATTCCTTCCACAAAATCAACCATTCTTTGCGCTGGAACTTTCTGTCCTTTACCAGCAATTTCCCAGCATTTTTCTTCTACACTTTTTTGAAAATACACCCCAGCTAAAGCTCCATAACCATGAAAATCTGAAATATCATCCCAACGAACCTCCGTTACAATTCCTGAATTGGAAAATGGATTATTTCGTTTACTTGGAGACCATCCATTTGTCACTACTTCACCTTCAGAAGTAGCACAAGGAGCAATTACACCTCCAGGGCACATACAAAAAGAATAAACTCCCCTATCCCCTGTTTGTTCTACTAAACTGTAAGAAGCTGGTGGTAAAAACTCCCCCCTAACATCACTGCATTTGTACTGCATCCTATCTATCAAGTTTTGAGCATGCTCAACTCTCACCCCCATCGCAAAAGACTTATATTCTTGTTTTACTCCTTTTTTGTCCAATAAGAAATAAATATCCCGTGCAGAATGCCCAGTAGCCAAAATTAATTTCTCACAAGAAATATTTAGGTTATCGTTTATTGATATACCTCTTACTTTTCCTTGTTCAATTAAAATGTCAGTCATTTTAGAATCAAAATGTATTTCTCCTCCACAAGAAATAATCTGCTCTCTAATATTAGCTATTAACTGAGGTAACTTATTTGTCCCAATATGCGGGTGAGCATCAATTAAAATGTTTTTATCGGCTCCATGATAAACAAGAGCCTCTAAAACCCTTTTCACATTACCCCTTTTTTTAGATCGCGTATATAATTTACCATCAGAATAGGTTCCTGCTCCACCTTCACCATAGCAATAGTTAGATTCTGGATTTACCACCCCTTCCTTATTAATTATTGCAAGATCTTTCCTACGCGTCCTTACATCTTTGCCTCTTTCAAAAACAATTGGCTTAACACCAAGCTCAAGGGCCTGTAAAGCGGCAAAAAGCCCTGCAGGACCGCTACCAATAATCACTACAAAATCTTTTGATTTCGCTACATTTTGATACAAAATAGTATTTACTTCCTCTTTAAAATCTTCATCAACAAATACTAAAGCCTTAATCTGATATTTAACAGGAATTCGGCGCGCATCTACTGAACGCTTTATAATTTCGATATGATTAACCCTTTTTTCGTCAAGTTTTAAAAATAATGAAACTGCCTTTAGTAACTCTTCTTCCTTAAAGACTTGTTCGGGAAGAAGAGATATCTGGATTTCTTTTATCATTATCCTTCAAAAGTAAATGACAAAGTCCAAACTTTTGATCGCAAACTCTCAATAGGACTAGAAAATTTTAAATTTTCTTGAATGAGCATATTCTTTAATCCCATACCTAATTTTAACTCAATTCCAAATTTGAAATACTCCAAAAAAAGGTCAATACCTCCTCCTATCTCTAATCCATAATCCGCTCTAGATGTCTTTACTATTTGGTCCGCCAATGATGCCGATGAATTCTTAACATCTACACTACTGGACATATCAAGACCAAATCTTCCGCCACCAATAATATATGCAGCAAAATTATTTATTCTGTTTGTTCTAAACTTCACCAATAACGGAAAGTCTAAAAAAACTGGCTGAACGTCTTTATTCCAAAACTCTGAAGTATCAGGTTGTTTGAAGTAGGTATACTCTATTACTCGCTCTTGAAATGACAAAGAAGGAACAAGTCGTATTTTTAAATTAGGAGTAAGGTTCAAGGAAGAGACAATACCAAGATTAAACCCAGACTTTGGATCTACCTCTAAAACCATTAAAGTATCTATCGAATTGCCATATGCTGTGTTTTTATCTAAATAGAAATCCGCTTTATTATAACCCAATACAAAACCAAAGTGCATTCTATTTTCGTCAAAATCATACAAATTTTTCATTTGTTGTGTATAGCCATTTCCAGCTATTACAAATAATAAAAATATGACAACTAGCTTTTTCATTTAAGAGAGGGAAATAAAATTTAATTTAAAACGTAGGTATTTTGATTTTATTTCTCACCAATATAAATTGTAGCTATTCCGCCTGAAACTTTCACTTTGGAAACATTTTTAAAACCAACAGATTCATAAATATTTAAAAAATCTATGCCTTCTGGAAAAGCTTCAATAGACTCAGGAAGATATGTATATGCCGCTGCATCTTTAGAAATAGTCTTCCCTACTTTAGGCATTATATATTTTGAATAAAACATATAAGATTGCTTAATAGGAAAATTTTTGGGTTTTGAGAACTCAAGTACTGCGGACACTCCACCATCATTCAAAACGCGATACATTTCTGAAAGTCCTTTTTCAAGGTTTTCAAAATTACGCACTCCAAATCCAACAGTGATAGCATCAAATGAGGAATCTTCAAAAGGTAAATCTTCTGAATCTGCGTTTTGAAGCGTTATTTTATCTTCATAACCTTTCTTCTTCATTTTCTCTCTTCCCTTTGATAGCATTCCATTAGAAATGTCCACTCCAACCACTCTTTCAGGCTTCAGCTTTAAAGCCTCTATCGCAAAGTCTCCTGTACCAGTAGCTATATCTAAAATTACTTTAGGATTGTATTTTCCTATTATTTTGATTGCCTTTTTTCTCCAAAGTTTATCAATCCCCATGGACAAAAAATGATTTAAAAAATCATACCGATGGGAAATATTATCAAACATTTTAGCAACTTGCTCTTTTTTAGAACTATCAGAATTTTTATAAGGAGTTACTGGGATTTTTGACATGGATGCAAAGATAAAAAGAATTTATTTCTCTTGCTATTCAAAAACAATTTTTAGCACATAATGCTATTCCCCTATCTTTCCTTTAACCCGACAAGGGCTAAACTAAGTTATAAATTACTTGCATTTACAGTCTTGAATTGTTTTTGTTGTAACTCCAAATGCAACAATCATAATACTTAATATTTAAAACATAACTAACCATATAAACATCAGATATAAAGAACTTTTGAAAAAAATCTGTACTCTTTTTATATATTTGCATTAACCTATCGAATTAATACAATTTCAGTTGCAAGGAAGTAAGCAGAGTCAGGAATTAATAATTGAGCAACAGCTTATTTTAGCTGCTCAAAATAATCCTGATCGGTTTGCTCCTTTGTATGATAAGTACTATAGACAAATTTTTCTTTTTATTTTTAAAAAAGTAAAAAACGAAGATATTGCTGGGGACATTACCTCAACAGTTTTTCTTAAAGCTTTATTAAACATTAAAAAATTTAAATTTCAAGGTTTCCCTATTTCTTCATGGTTTTATAGAATTGCATCGAATGAAACAAATATGTATTTCAGAACATCTAAAAAAACAAATGAGGTAGAAATAATGGAATCCGACGTTATCGAATTAATGACCGAAATGAAAGAAGGCATTGATGAAGACCGGCAAGAAATGCTAATTGAAGCACTGAACAATTTACCTTTGGAACATACTGAATTAATAGAGTTTAGATATTTTGAGAAAATGTCTTTTAAAGAGATAGGAGAAATAATAGGTATTTCTGAAGGAAATGCAAAAATAAAAGTCTACAGGGTTATTGAAAAATTAAAAAAAATATTGAACGCAAATTAACGAATGAGGAAGTACAAAATAAATAGAGACAAAGAGCGAAAGCTTCCACCCCATGCAGTCAGCGATAAATTCAAAGACTTCAATAAAATTCGTACGCAATATAATGACATTACTAAGCGACCTAAACAGCCGTTATATAAGAACAAAAAGCTATTTATGCTACTAATCTTAATTGCTTTAGTTGCGTGGGTAGTTTCTGAAAGTATTGAAGAAGAAAAAAAGGCAATTGAAGCCGAAAAAAACAAGATTGAATTGAATAAAAAAGGGGAATAATATTTCCACTACCCCCTTATATTCCAGATTCAAAGTTTGAGAAGTCTTTAATTGAACTGTCTCCTTTTTTATTTTAGAGCGTTAATAATTAATATCTTTACATTTTGAAATACATCAACAAAATTGCGAATCTCTATGAAGTACAGTTTAACTCTCTTTCTATCGCTTGCTTTGTTAGCAGGAACTTCTCAAGAAAATTCTGAATCTGAAAACAAAAGCAAACCAATTAGCAGGACTTTTGGTTCAACAAGAATAATAAATTCGCATTCGACTGAATGTATTGAAAAAAAGACATTAGATTTTAGAATCTCACACAGGTTTGGTGATATTAATGGAGGAGCTTATACATTATTTGGAATTGACAATGCCGCTGATATCAGATTTGCTTTTGAATATGGTGTTTCAGATGATTTTTTAATTGGCTTAGGTAGATCAAAAGGACAAGGCCCTATTAATTCTCTAGTAGATGGTTTTTTTAAATATAGAATCCTTCATCAAACAAAAGACAATAAAGTGCCGTTTAGCCTTGCAGTGCTTGGGACAAGTGCTGTGACTTATATGAAAAAATCAACTGACTCTACCTCAGTTAGCTCTTTTCCTTCCCCATCTCATCGTTTCTCCTATGCTTCACAAATAATTATTACGCGTAAGTTTGGAGATAAAGTCGCATTAGCAATACTTCCAAGCTATACGCACAGAAACTATGTTGATTTCCTAGATCAAAATGGGTTGTTTTCTATCGGCTCTGCTGTTTCTATAAAAATTGCAAAAAAAATAGCGATTATTGGAGAATACTATTACAACTTTGATTCTCCGGATTTAAGGACAGATTTCAGAAGTGCAATTGCCTTAGGAATTGAATTTATAACTTATGGACATGACTTTCACATCAACTTTACAAATTCACGTGGTTTTGGTGAAACCCAGTTTATTCCCAATACAAAATCGAATATTAATGCCGGAGAATTTCGCTTAGGGTTTACGATTACAAGAAACTTTTTGCTTTAACGAATAGTATCAAATTAAGCTGAGTATTTTTGCACCGAAATGTCATTTGAGCTAAATACCAAACAGATTAATAAATTAGCGATTCCTGCTATTTTATACAATATTACCGAACCACTTATTGGATTAGCTGATACTGCTATCATTGGACAAATGCCCGAACACGCAACTCAAGCACAAGGAGGTGTTGGGCTAGCAGTTGGATTAATAATGACTCTTGTATGGGGGTTAGCTCAAGTTAGAACTGCTGTTTCCGCAATTATTAGCAAATACCTTGGAATGGGTAAGTTAAATGAAATCAAATCACTTATTCCACAGTCACTTGCTTTTAGTTTACTATTAGGTGGTTTATTTTGGTTTTTGACTTCGTTTTTTTATAGTGATATAAGTCGCTTTTTATTCCAGGAAAACAATGAACAGATCCAACAGTTTTCAGCTAGCTATTACAACATTAGAGCAATGGGATTGCCACTTTCTCTTTTTATTGCTGGAGTATTTGGGGTTTTTAGAGGCTATCAAAATACTTCATGGGCTATGGTAATTAGCTTTGTAGGTGGAACAGCAAATATTGTAATGGATTTAATTCTTGTAAATGGAATTGAAGGTTTAGTGCCTGCTTATGGAGTTGAAGGAGCAGCAATTGCTAGCGTTATTGCACAACTTATGATGTCTATATTATGTGTTGTTTATTTATTGAATAAAACACCTTTTAATTTAAAATTGAGGTTCCCATTAAACCCTGAATTTTCAAATATGTTTTGGATTGCCATGAATATGTTAGCGCGAACATTGGCTTTAAATGTCACTTTTATATTAGCACTAAGGTATGCCAGTGGATATGGAGAAAAACAACTAGCGGCTTATACAATTGGAATAAATATTTGGTTATTTACCTCCTTCTTTATCGATGGATACTCAAATGCCGGAAACGCTTTAGCTGGAAAGTTTCTGGGCGCAAATGACAATAAAAACTTAAATCGATTGGGTTGGAAATTAATGTTTATTAACCTCAGAATAGCTTTTGGATTATCCATTATTTATTTCGCCTCCTACCCTTTTATGTCGCAAATTTTTAATTCCGATCCAGAAGTTCAGCAAATCTTCAACAGTTTCTATTGGCTAGTTATTCTTGCAATTCCAATCAATTCAATAGCTTATAGTTTTGATGGTGTTTTTAAAGGCCTTGGTGAAGCTAAGTTTTTACGCAACATGTTGATAATTGGAACATTTATAATTTTTATTCCTGTCTTATTAGTAATGGACTATCTGCAATTCGATCTATTTTCCATTTGGATAGCCTTTGTGGCTTGGATGCTGTGGAGAGCAATTAGCCTAGTAGCAAAATTTTCTAAACGAGTAAAGCGATAATTAACAGCCAAGTGAAAAAGTAGTAAGCTCTTATAATTTATAACTTTGCAGGTACTGTTAACCATACATTTACTTTTCCCCTGCTTGTTCTCCATGCACCCATTTAAGCATAAAAAGAGTAACTCTTTTAGCTTCGTTCTGCAACAAATCATCTACCCCTCTAACTATTTTCAGTTGTTCAATCTCTCCCAATTTTTTCACCAAAAACTTGATACAAACTACTTCTTGAATTCCACTTTCAATCGCTTCGATTGGATATGTAAATATTATTCGCCAAATACTCTTGCATTGCTTACATTCCTTCAGGAAATTCAGACTGCTTTTATACAATTTTATAAGTCTCTTGCGCTTTACTACTTAGCATAAATAATATTCCCAATAAAAAAAAGCAGATTTCATAATTCACTATTTATGATTTCTTAACGGTATAAAAAAAAGCCACTAGTAACAAGTTACTAGTGGCTTTCAATATTAAAGAATATATATTCTACATGTGAATCACTTCACCATAAGCTGCTGCCGCAGCTTCCATAATAGCTTCACTCATTGTAGGGTGCGGATGGATTGTTTTAATCAATTCGTGTCCTGTGGTTTCTAATTTACGAATAGCAACAATCTCAGCAATCATTTCGGTAACATTTCCTCCAATCATGTGAGCTCCCAACAACTCTCCGTATTTAGCATCGAAGATTAACTTGATAAAACCATCGTTCATTCCTGAAGCACTTGCTTTACCTGAAGCTGAGAATGGAAACTTACCAATCTTTAATTCATGTCCTGCTTCTTTCGCAGCGGCTTCTGTCATACCAACAGACGAAACTTCTGGAGAACAGTAGGTACAACCTGGGATATTACCGTAATCAATTACATCTGGATTCTCTCCTGCGATTTTCTCCACACAAGTAATTCCTTCTGCAGAAGCAACGTGCGCTAATGCTGGACCAGGAATAATATCTCCAATTGCATAGTAACCTGGGATATTCGTTTCGTAAAAATCATTTACTAATATTTTACCCTTATCTGTTACAATTCCAACTTCTTCTAATCCTATATTTTCAATGTTTGCCTCAATACCAACAGCACTTAAAACAACATCACATTCAAGAATTTCTTCTCCTTTTTTCGTTTTAACCGTTACTTTACATCCTTTTCCTGAAGTATCTACACTTTCAACCGAAGAATTAGTCATTATTTTAATTCCTTGCTTTTTGAAAGAGCGTTCTAATTGCTTAGATACTTCTTCATCTTCTACTGGAACAATATTTGGCATAAATTCGACTACAGTTACTTCGCAACCCATTGTATTGTAGAAATAAGCAAACTCAACACCAATAGCTCCAGAACCAACAACCACCATTTTCTTCGGCATTTTTGGCAACACCATTGCATCTCTATATCCAATTATATTTTTACCATCTTGTGGTAAATTTGGTAATTTTCGAGAACGAGCGCCTGTTGCCAAAACAATATTTTTAGCTGAATACTCTGTCGTTTTTCCTTTATCATCCGTAACGTCCACTTTCTTACCAGCCTTTACTTTACCCGTTCCCATGAGAACGTCAATCTTATTCTTTTTCATTAAGAATTGAACCCCTCCACTCATTTTGTCAGCTACTCCTCTACTTCTTTTAACAATTGCATCAAAATCAGCTTTTCCTTCTTTTACAGAAATTCCGTAATCTGCAGCATGGTTTATGTATTCAAATACATTCGCACTTTTCAATAATGCTTTTGTTGGGATACAACCCCAGTTTAAACAAATCCCACCTATTGATTCTTTTTCAATTACTGCTGTCTTCAAACCTAACTGTGAAGCTCTAATTGCAGCCACATATCCTCCAGGCCCACTTCCTACTACTATTAAATCGTAATTCATATCTTATCTATTTTGAGAAGACGAATTTAGTAAATAATTACCTAATACATCTATAAATATTTAGCTTAACTTCTTTATCCATCATCTCCTCTAGAAAATCAAAGCCCAGCCGCTTCATCAGTTTAGCAGAAATTACGTTACTCTCTTCCACTATTCCGTAAATTGCTTTTAAATTTCTCTCTTCAAAACCATACTTTATCAACTCAATTGCAAAACCCTTATTCCAAACATCATTTTTTAAATGACATCCAATATGTGTCATTTCTGCGTCTTGAAATTGATTGAGGTTAACCGTACCTAAAAACTCCTTAGTTTCATCTAATCTTACAGACCAAAAGCCCAAAGCTTTTTTATTCGCTTCTAATTTACCTTGAAGAAAAACATGATAATACTCCTTTGACTTATCCTTGTGTGGGCTGATGAACTTAAAAGAATCCGGTTCTAGATACATTTCCAATATTTCAGAAATATCTGATTCTGATAAAGGAATAATTGTAGTTCTTTCAGTGCGCAGATTCATTTATTAGTATTTTTTAGGTTTTCCCTTAAAGGAATCTTTCAAAAATACTAACTTTGAGCAAACACCATATTTTAAATGAAATATACATTCTCTGCAAAAAACCCTGCAAATCATTTTATATCCATTCAAGTAGATTGCAATGTATCCAATCAAAATACATTAACGATTCAGCTTCCTGCATGGAGGCCTGGGCGATATGAATTAGCAAACTTCGCGAAAAATGTAAAAGACTTTTTTGTATATGATCAAAATGGAAAGCGTTTGTGTGCGCCTAAGTTGAGTAAAGACAGTTGGGAAGTTGAATGCAAGGGAGCTACTTCTATTAGCATACAATATGATTATTATGCTTCAGAATTAAACGCAGGCGCAACGTGGCTAGATGAGAACCAACTATATGTAAACCCTGTTAATTGTTGTGTATATGTTTTAGGGAAAGAAAACGAAACTTGTGAAATTCAACTAGCCATTCCAAACGATTATAAAGTAGCATCATCTATGGAGGCTTTAGAAAATAATCTTTTTAAGGTTTTAGACTTCCAAGAATTGGCTGACACTCCATTTATAGCTTCTAATTCTTTACAGCACCAAAGTTACAATTCTCATGGGATTACATTTCATGTTTGGTTTCAAGGAGAATGCAAGCCTAACTGGAACAAGATAATTTCAGACTTCCAAAAATTTACAGATTATCAAATAGAAAATTTCAAGGGTTTTCCAGTAAAGGAATATCACTTTTTAAATCAGATAACCACTTATCCCAGTTATCATGGTGTGGAACATCAAAAAAGCACGGTAATTCAATTAGGACCTAGTCACAAAGTATTCGGCACATCTTATGTCGATTTTTTAGGAGTGAGTTCCCATGAGTTATATCACACTTGGAACATTAAAGCAATTAGACCGCAAGAAATGCTTCCGTATGATTTTACAAAAGAGAATTATTCTTATATGGGATATGTTGCCGAGGGCGTTACCTCTTATATGGGAGACCGAGTACTTTACGAATGTGGCGTATTCGAAGAAAGACAGTATTTTAAAGAATTTGAAACTTACTTGACCAGGCATTTTCACAACGATGGCCGAAAACACATGAGCGTTGCTAATTCTTCTTGGGACACTTGGCTAGACGGCTATGTGCAAGGTATTCCTGGTAGAAAAACATCTATCTATACAGAAGGAGCTTTAATCGCATATATTTCCGATATGCGCATTCGAAAAGCTACGAACAATGAAGCTTCCTTGCACAATGTAATGCAAGAAATGTATCAGCTAACCAATCCAAAAAAAGGATATACAGAAGCGGATTACCGCAATTTATTAGAAAAAATATCTGGAGAATCCTTCGATGATATCTTTATCAATCTATTGCATGGGATATCAGATTTCACTCCATATATTATTGAAGCCTTAGGATATGAAGGATGGAAATTTGAAACAAAACCTTCTTCTAAAGAATATGAGAACTTTGGATTAAAGGGAGTCTGGAAAAATGGTTCATTTGAAATTTCAAATGTTCTGGAAGGTTCTACAGCAGAAACATCAGGATTAATTCCGAGTGACGCTATTCATTCTATAAACGGAATAAGAATCAATAATGATTTATCTGAATGGTTGATTTATTTTCAAGAAGATTCCATAAGCTTGTCCATTGAAAGAGAAAAAAGTTTAAAGAGAATAGACCTACAACCAAACAATGGAAAAGGATTTAGCAAGTTCAAAGTATCAAACAAAAGTAAGTAGGTGGCAAATCAAAACATCGAAATAACAGAAAAATTAGAAACTCCCAAGAGTCTTAAAATTCTTTGCATTATGAGCTTCATCGGCTTTGCATTGGCCATGGCTCAAGACACTTCCTTTTATCTGACCTATGGTTCGATTCAAGACATAGTAGAATCATCTGATCAAACAACCTGGGAATTGGTGGAAACAAAATTTGATCTTTTACAGGATAAAGGAATCAACATCCATGCGGCTGACGGAACAACTATAAATGAAGGCTTATCCATGCGTATTTCCCTTATGTATATCTACAGGTCCATCCTTGACGTACTAGCTTTATTGGGTGTATCTATGATGTTTATTCGATTAAAACTAGGGTTTGTCATATATGCAATTTTTCAGAGCACCTATGCTGCAATCCCTTTTGTAATGTTTGGAGCTGCTGGAGGACTAATTGTTGGAAACGCAAGTATTGCTATAACTTTGGTTTATACCGCTCTTTTTCTAACGCAAAAAAGACATCTAATAAGATGACAGAGGAAGAAAAGAAAATCGAACGAATAAGAATTGAAGAGGATAAAATTGCAGCGGAAAAAAAGGTAGAGCCGATTAGTATTGCTGCAAGAAACTTACGCCTTTTAAAACGACTAGTTCTAGGCAAGAATAGACCCCCACTGTTTTTAAGGGTATTGTGTTGGATTAATTTAGCATGGGGTGCTTTAATGATTCTAGGATCTGGCATTATTGCTCTATTATTAGGATTATCTGTCATGGATGAAACCTCAGTTTCTCCTATGGACACAAAATACTTTACTGTTTACACCTGCTTGCACATTGTTGCTATTATTGGAACTATTTTAATATGGAGGATGAAAAATACTGGATTTTATTTGTTTTCAATACCGACCCTCCTCATGCCCTTTTTATTATTTATCATGAAACAAGAATGGGACAAGGACTTTAAAACCATACTACCCTTTTCACTAGTTACAATTGGTTTATTCGCTCTTAACTGGAATTCTTTGAATCTTATTAAAAAGAAAGACCACACACATGAATTATAGAATTTTATTTCAAAAAAACTACTCTTAAATAGATTTTGCGAAACTTTTAGTCATTTTTTTGTTAAAAACAAATCTTTATCCATTTTTTATCGTAATATTAAACATGATAAATTCTCCCAAAAATATACCAACTCCTAAAAAAGGTATTTGGGGTAGAATATTTTACTTTTTTCCTTTCCAGCTCCTCTTATTACACATTAAAAGAAACCAATTACTTCTATTTTTTTGGTTTATATTGTATTTGTTCATGACCGGTTTAATTGGGAAAAGCTATGGAATTCCATATCTATTTCTAGCGCCAGAATATTTAGGGAAGGTTAACTTTTTATCTTTTGCCATTCTAGGTTTTTCGATTGGAGGATTTATTATGGCTTTCAACATTTATAGCTACATAATATATGCTTCGGAATTTCAATTCTTAGCTACACTTTCAAGACCATTTATAAAGTTCTGCTATAACAATCATATAATCCCTTTCATTTTTGTCATTACCCTTTTCTTTAAAGCTTATGCATTTCAGGTAGATGAAGAACTAATATCTTATGCAATGGCACTGTGGAATCTTTTTGGTTTAGCACTTGGTATTCTTCTATTTCTCATTATCTCTACCCTATATTTTGTGAAATTCGATAAAAATGTACATGAAATTAGTGGTAAAGATGCATCTTATTTCAAAAAACTATTAGCTTCTGGAAAAGAAGCAACCTTAATCAAAAAAATAAAGTGGTATCAGCGCATAGGAATTAAACAAAAATGGCGCGTAGATACATATATGGGAAGTTTGATTAAAATCAAAATGGCGCGTAGAAGCGATCATTACGATAAGGAGCTTCTTAAAAAGGTTTTTAAACAAAACCATATTAATGCTTCGTTTTTTGAGATTGTACTAATTGTTTCTTTTATCATTTTTGGGTTATTCAGAGACATCGATTGGGTTATTATACCCGCCGGGGCAAGTATCTTTTTAATATTCACCATATTCTTGTTACTCTTCAGTGCTTTGTATTCATGGTTTAAAGGATGGACATTAACCTTAGAGATTGCAGTATTGATGGTATTTAATTATGCTTCAAAAAATTACGACATACTAAATTTCACCAATTATGCTTACGGAATTGATTATCAAAAAAAAGCACCCTACTCATATGATAGTTTAAGAAAGTTATCAGCAAACAAAAAAAATTATGATGAATCGTTAATCCATACAATCCAAATATTGGAAAACTGGAAAAATAAGAATATGATTCATACTGACAAAAAACCGAAAATGGTGGTTTTTAATATTAGTGGAGGTGGTTTAAGAGCAGGCCTTTGGACAATGTCGGTAATAACAAAAATTGACAGGATTACGAATGGAAAATTACTCAAACAAACGCAACTTATAACAGGTGCTTCTGGTGGAATGATTGGAGCTGCCTATTTAAGAGAGTTATATTTACAAAGTCTAACAGATAAATCTATTGATTTATCTAATCCTCAATACTTGGATAATATTTGTAAAGATTTATTAAATCCTATGGCTTTTAGTATAGCAACAACTGACTTTTTTATTCGCTCCCAAAAGATATATAATGGGCCTTATTCTTATTCAAAAGATAGAGGCTATTTTTTTGAACAAAAGTTAATTGAGAACTTAGGTGTTTTAAGAAATAAAAAGTTATTCGAGTATTATTTGCCAGAAAAGGAGGCACAAATACCGATGATAATATTTTCTCCATCTATCACGAATGATGGGAGAAGAATGCTTATTTCTCCGCAGCCCATTAGCTATTTAACCTACAACGATACAACTTTTGGAACCTCAACTTATAGCTCGTTAGAGAATATTGAATATTCTAAACTACTAAAAAATAATAATGCTAATAATTTAGACTTTACAACAGCTATTCGAATGAATGCAACTTTTCCCTATGTGCTCCCAATGGTATCTTTGCCTACCAGCCCACCAATTGAGTTAATGGACGCCGGATTAAGAGACAACTATGGAATAAAAACAAGTTTAGAGTTTATACGCGCTTTTAAAGACTGGATTACTGAAAATACCAGTGGAATTATTATTGTAGAAATAAGAGACAAGCAAAAATACTTTGAAGTTGAAAATATTGAGATTGGATCTATGATGCATCGCCTTTCAAAACCATTTGCTAGTGTCTATGGAAACATTCTTAAAACGCACGACTACAACAATGACCAATTACTTAAAAATGCTGTAGATTGGTTTCCAGGAGAAATGGATGTGGTTTCGTTTTACTTAAATCATGATGAAGACCAAGAAATTTCAATGAGTTTTCACTTAACAGAATTAGACAAAAAGAAAATTATTTCAGCTTTTAACAGTAAGGATAACCAAAGGTCACTTGAAAAATTATTAGAATTGATGGAAAAATAATACTCCTGTTCATTAAATTCAAAAGTTTTTCGATTATTTGAAAAAATCCGGACAAATAAAGTCTATATAAAAAATTAATACTACTTTCAGTTTACAATTAGTTATAATGACCGTAGGAAATAAAGAAGATAAAAATAACGACAAAGTAGATTACGACCCTACTCGAATTGAATTAGGTAAGGAAAACATTAAAAGCATTCCTAAAAACCTTTTTCATTTCTTTCTTAAAACTATCTCAATTAAGGATGAAGTTAATCGAGCTTCAACTATAACGAATATTAAAGATGGAATTGAATTTTATGGTTCCAACGTTTGGATTCTAATCTGTTCTATTATTGTTGCTTCTATTGGTCTAAACCTTGATGAACCAGCGGTAATTATTGGAGCCATGCTAATATCTCCATTAATGGGACCTATTAGAGGATTAGGACTTGCATTAGCAACGAACGATTTTCACATACTTATAAAATCATTAATTAACTTCGCAATAATGGTTGGGGCTAGTTTGATAGCTTCCTATTTATACTTCCTTCTAAGCCCTTTAAAAGCAGAAACATCAGAACTTCTTGGAAGAACCAAACCTAATGTCTTAATAGTATTGGTAGCCTTTTTTGGTGGCTTAGCTGGCGTAATTGCTGCTGCCACGCATAAACTTGGGGCAGCTGGCACTATTATACCAGGTGTAGCCATTGCGACAGCACTAATGCCTCCAATGTGCACTGCTGGCTATGGTTTAGCTATAGGTAATTTCAGCTACTTCTTTGGCGCAATGTATTTATTTTTATTAAACTCTGTTTTCATTGCCCTATCTACGGTTATCGTGCTGCGACTGCTCAACTTCCCCAAAGTTTCATTTGTCAATATTAAAACCGAGAAAAAGGTGAAAATATACATCTTGGCAGCCACGCTTTTAATAATAATCCCAAGTATTTTTAAGTTTGTAACGGTTATCAAAGAATCCATTTTCGAACAAAATGCTCTTAGTTATTTAGAAAAACTAGAAGGCATGAACGAAACTAGAGACATTCGACTCAAAACAAATTTTAATGATGGAAACCCTGAAATTAAACTTATTGTTAGTGGTGAATATGTGGACAAAAAAGATGAACGCTACTGGATAGAATTACAAAAAGATTTTGACCTTGATGATGTGAATCTAACAATTAAACAAAATGCTAAACCATCTTATCTAGATACCACTGCACTTGAATTAAATGTAATCAATAAGCTTTATGAAAATCAACTCGAAAACCTTAATTCTGTTAGTGAGCAAAGAGACTTTTACCGCAATGAATTAGCAAGATTAAAGTCTTCTGAAGTAAACATAAACGCACTTGAAAAAAGAATTAAGGCACAGTTTCCAGAGATAGAACAATTTACATTTGCAAAAGCTTTAGAAAGTAATTTCACGAATGTAATTGACACTATATATACTGTCAACATTCATTGGTCAGATGAGATTGATTCGATAGATAAAGCAGAAGCCTTTCTGAAGTTTGAAAAGCTTATTGAGGTAGAACTGGAATTGGCTACTAAGAAGAAAATTGACAAAATAAGAGT
This sequence comes from uncultured Flavobacteriales bacterium, assembly GCA_963926405.1. Lineage (GTDB taxonomy): Bacteria > Bacteroidota > Bacteroidia > Flavobacteriales_D > Parvicellaceae > CALSMU01. The sequence continues at coordinate 2,151 of CAWUXI010000150.1, read as the reverse complement.
TCTGAATTATTGAAAATGGTAAAAAAGAAAAAGCGAATAGAAATTTTCTCTTCCAACGATGACTTTGAAAATGAAGAAGAAGCCACACTTGCTCCTAATCAGCAAAAATTATATGTTTCTTTAGATCGAAAGCAACGAAAAGGAAATGGCGTTACCCTAATAGAAGGTTTTGTCGGAGCTGAAGATGATTTAAATGAATTAGGGAAAAAGCTAAAAGCTAAATGCGGTGTTGGTGGAAGCTCTAAGGATGGCGAAATATTAATCCAAGGTGATAATCGAGATAAGGTTATAAAGCTTTTGGAAGCTGAAGGTTATCCGGCAAAAAGAAAAGGGGGCTAATCCGCGATTCTAATCAATAAAAAACAAATCTTACGGACTCCATTGTCAGTTTCGTACTGACACGTTTCGACAAACCCAAACTTCAAATATAAGTTTATCGCTGTCAAATTATCACAACCGGTTTACAAAGTAAATTTAGACTCCAGATTCTCATGCAATACAAAAGCAATCTTTACTGGCCAATCCTTTTCTAAATTGAGTAGGCTGAACTACCAAACTTTGAATATGCAAGACCCCATCATTATCCCTTATTTCAATTATGCATTATATACAGTTCCCTTTCATAAGCATAAAAACAGGTAGAAGAATCTACAAAATCTTGTACTGTCCTATTTAATGGATGGAAATTATTTACCTTAAGAAGCTCTGCTTCGATACTATTTGATTCCTGCCAAATTGAAAATAATTTTTCCACTACAGAGACGGATTTATTCTTTAACTAAAAAATCATAGAAACAAATATAAAAATTTACAAACAACTGGTATTGTTTAGAATTTACCACTTAACAATTAAATTATACTTATTAAGTCGAATAGTTTATCTTCGGAACACTTAATAAAAAATCAACCTATGAACCATTCTAAAACGATTACTAAAATTGTTGCTTTTATTTTTTTATTAGCTACGTCAAAAATTTATTTTGGACAAAATGAGAAAAATATTCTTCCAGGAGAATTAATCGTTCAATTAGAGTATAAGCAAGATGTTTTCAAAATAATAGAAGAAATAAATACAAAGAACCCATTATTGGAATTAACTGTTGATCATGTTTTAGCTAATTCCATTAATATATGGCTATTGCGATTTAATCAGAATAACATTATAGATAAAGATGCATTGAAATTTGTAACCTATTGGGAGGGAATATCTGTAGCTCAATTCAATCATACGGATGTTGAGCTCCGAAATACATTACCAAATGACCCACAAGTAAATCAACAATGGGCATTTTTTAATACGGATACAACTGGGTCTAATAATGCCGTTGGTATTTCTGCTCAAAAAGCCTGGGATATTACAACAAGTGGAGCCACAGTTCAAGGAGATCAACTTGTTGTAGCTGTTGTTGACGGAGGCTTTGACATAAGCCATGAAGACATTAACTTTTGGACAAATTCTGGAGAAATTGCAGGAAATGGTTTAGACGATGACAACAATGGTTACATAGACGATGTAAATGGTTGGAATGCCTATAATAACAATGGAGGAATTACTAGTTCTTCTCACGGCACTCATGTTGCTGGAACTGTTGCTGCTAAGGGAAATAACAGCATTGGCGTAACAGGAGTAAATTGGAATGCGAAAGTTATGGCTATTCAAGGTTCTTCAGGAAATGAGTCTACAGTAATAGCTGCTTATGGATATGCATTGGATAATCGTGTTTTGTACGATCAAACGAATGGAGCCTCTGGAGCATTTGTTGTCTCAACTAATGCTTCATTCGGTGTGGATAATGCCAATCCGGCAAACTATCCAATTTGGTGCGGATTTTATGACACTTTAGGGAATTATGGGATAATAAGTTGTGGAGCAACTGCTAATAACAACGTCAACATTGACGTTGTTGGCGATGTGCCGACAGCCTGTCCAAGTGACTGGCTGATAAGTGTGACGAATACAGGTACTAATGATGATAGAGGTTTCGCTGGTTATGGATTAACGCAAATAGATTTGGCTGCACCTGGAACTAACATCTTATCCACTTATCCTAATAATAGCTACAACAGTATTTCTGGAACATCAATGGCAACTCCGCATGTAGCCGGAACAATTGCACTAATGATTTCTGCTGGTTGTGATGATTTTATTAC
>CAWUXI010000149.1:0-13681 GCA_963926405.1 uncultured Flavobacteriales bacterium | reverse complement strand
TACCCGTTTTGTGCTAATTGCCGCTGTGTTCGAATAACAGCATCTCTGCTAAATAAGTCCCCGGGCTTAGTATAAATTTCACGTAAAATTACGTGATCACTCGTTTTAGTATTGCCTATAATTGTTATGTTTCTATTTCTTGCTTGTTTCCCTTCATAAATACGTAGTTCCAAATCCACAGAATCACTCGTAACTTGAGTTTCAACGGGTGTTAATTGGAAAAACAAATAACCATCATCCATATATAATGAGGACACATCAGAACCTCCAGGATTCATAAACAGGCGGGTTTCTAAAGTTGCTTGATTATACTCATCTCCAGGCTTAATACCCAAAATCGTATCCAATCTTCCTGAAGAATACTTTAGATTACCAATCCAATCAACATTCCGAATAAAATATTTATTCCCTTCATCAATCGTCATTTTTATATTGATGGAATTCTCATCAAAGTCATACAATGTATCAAATGTTATTTCTGCGTCTCTAAAAGCAAGTTCTTTGTATTTTTCAATCACATGTTTTTTGTCATTCGCAAAGTTCGATTGCATAAATTTAGAACCAATATTTAAAAAGTACCATCTTTTCTGCTTGGTCTTTTTCATTGCTCTTCTTACTTTAGTATCCGAAAGTTTTTGATTCCCTTCAATGAGAATTTCATTAATTTTGATCTTTTCTCCTTTTTTAACTTTAATCGTAAGTCGAGCACTATTATTTATCAATGTATCAGGTTGTGAAACAACATTTACATTTGTTTTAAGATAACCTTTATCAATAAAATAGTTTCTACTCGTTTGCTTAACTCTTAACAGTAAATCTTCAGTAATAATCTTCCCCGTGTATAAGTCTAAAATCTCTCTTATTTTGTTGGCTTCAGACTTGGAAACACCTTTAAAACTGTAACGAGATAATCTTTCTCTTTCTTTAAGTTTTATAACTAAAAAGATGTTATTCCCTTGGATTTTTTCTGCAACAATTTGCACATCGGAAAAAAGCTTCTCTTTCCATAAATTATTTATTGCCTTAGCAATACCGTCTCCAGGAATAGTAACCTCCTCCCCTCTTACAAGTTCTGTCTTATTTATAATTTGGCTATGATCAAAATTACGAACACCATCCACAACTATTCCTGCAAGCGTATATTTCTTTGGTGATAAATAATCTACACCGCCATTTTGGGCTGACACTTCAGGCCCTAAAAAACTCGAAACAACAAGTAGAAATATTAAAATAACTTTATTCATGTTCAGATATTTGTTCACTTGTTTTTCCAAACCTTCTTTCTCTGTTTTGGTAATTTAATATTGCTTCGAAAAAATTTTCCTTCTTAAAGTCCGGCCAAAGAGTCTCAGTAAAATACAACTCTGCATAGGCCAATTGCCAAAGCATAAAATTACTTATCCTCGCTTCTCCACTTGTTCGAATTAACAATTCAGGATCTGGAATATTTGCCGTGGTGAGATAAGAACTTATTAATTCCTCATTTATTTCACTTGGTAAAATGTTTTTTTCTTTAACCTGATTTGCAATTTCCTGAACTGCTTTAGTCATTTCCCATTTAGAACTATAGCTTAACGCTAAGTTTAACGTTACCCGTGCATTATTCTTTGTATTCTCAATAGCTGCAACTAACGCTTCTTGACAGCTTTCTGGAAGGTTGTCAATATCACCAATTGCTTGGAGTTTTACACTGTTTTCATTTAATTCATCTACCTCAGAGGCAATCGTTTTAACGAGTAAATCCATTAAAGCATCAACTTCTTCTTTAGGCCTGTTCCAGTTTTCTGTACTAAAAGCATAAAGTGTTAGGTATTTCACCCCTATTTCACCAGCAGCAGTTAGTGATTCTCTTACAGAATTAACGCCACTAATATGACCAAACACCCTTTCTTCACCTTTTTGTTGAGCCCAACGCCCATTACCATCCATGATAATAGCCACATGCTGTGGAACTTTGGTTAAATCTATTTGGTCTTTGAAACTCATAAAAAATTCCTGCGAATTTGAGGAAATATAAGGACTTTGCGAAATGATTTATGCTTTTTTGTGAATTTAAATCTAAAGGAAACTATTTGAATCTTTTGCTGCACGTTTCATGGTCATGAATTCTAAAGCTAATAATAGCCCCGAAGAACGAATACCAATCTTTATTTTTCGAGTTTCCTCGTGACATCCCATAGTTCAAATCAGCATAGCCTTCCTCATTGATAGACCTGTCACTCATATGCGCCGAAAGCTGACCTGCCTCAACAGATAATAACTGTAAATTAGGATACCGTCCACTAACATCGTCCAAATAATCGGTAAACGTTTTTCGAATTCCATACTCCAGTGAGATAGCAAATCTTTTTGTTACGTTGAATTTATACCCCAGGCCGAGAGGAATACTAATTTGCTTGAGCGCATACCGATTTTGAGAAGAGTTTTGAGAAGTTTCTTGCCCTTCTGTTGCCAGAGGCTGCAGCTCTATAGCCTGACCTTGATAAGTTCCAGAAGGATTCATTTGAAAATAAGTAATCCCAGCAAACAAATATGGAGTTTGAAATTTAAATTTCTTTCTACTCATCACTCCAACGATATAGTCAATAAAGTTTATTTCTATCAATGGCCCTATTTCCAATACAGAAGAACTAAAATTCAAATTTCTGTTCAATTGGTTTAAATCATTGGACTTAGCGTCATTTCCCGATACCTTACCAATTATTCCTTGAACACGCAGAGCTACTCTCTCATTATCAAAATTATGACGATAAATAATACCTACAGCATAGTTAGTTTGCTTGAAATGAGTATAAGGATTTAAATCTCCAATATAATAAGCTCCTCCTCCAAACACTCCAATTTCAGGAGTTTGCGCTGTTACATTTATTACAGAAAAAAATGTGATTAATATGATAACAATACCTCTCATAATAGCTACTACAAGCCTTTAAAACAATAAATCCAGTAGTTTATTGTTAAACTCCTGATTATCTTTTTACAATCCTACAAAAATAAGGGTATTTAAATAAGATTTAATAACAATGCCAAGAATTATTAAAGGATATTTAATTAATTTCTTTTATCAATTCCCCATAATAATTTATTCCTTATGGTATTGTAAAAATTCTGCCCTTCGAACTTTACTAAATTGATATAGAATTTTGATTTAACTATCTTTAGGTCAGTATCATTACTTATCGTTCTAGTACGACTATCTAGGGTAGCTAAAAACTCATCCTCTCTACCCTCAATTCGTAACTTTATCTCCACATCATCAGGAACAATAATTGGTCTAGCACTAAGATTATGCGGTGCGATTGGATTTATTACAAAGTTTTTAGATTGCGGAATCAATATTGGACCCCCACAACTTAACGAGTAAGCCGTTGATCCTGTAGGAGTTGCTATGATTAATCCGTCAGCCCAGTACGAATTCAAATACTCATCATTAATATATGTGTGTATTGTCATCATTGATGATGAATCCTTTTTATGAACTGTTAACTCATTTAATGCAAAATTGTTCTTCCCAAATAGTTTATCATCAGTCTTAAGACTCAACAATGATCGTTGCTCCAATTCATAATCACCTCTCAATAGCATTTCTACAATTTGCTTGGCTTCTTCCTTGGCATTGTTCGCCAAAAACCCAAGCCTTCCTGTATTGAATCCAACAATCGGAATTTCAGAATCTCCTATAGCAGTAATAGTATCTAAAATGGTGCCATCACCTCCTACGCTAATTAATATGTCTGGGGCTGTATTAATATCCTCTAAAGAAGAGGCAACAATAAAATCTCCTGTTATATTTTTACTCTTTAAAAAATCAGAAAAAGAAGCGTTCACATATAATTTAACATTCTTGCTCATTAATTCATTCACAAGAATCAATACAGAAACTACTGCTTCATCAGGAACTCTTTTACAATAGATGGCTACTTTCATTGCTTGAATTTGATTTCTGCATCAAAAGTAACCTACTTTTATATTGGTTGAACAAAATGTAGGAAAAATCCAAATTCGTTTAATTTATTCGTTGAGAATTCAACCCGAATAACTTTATCATAATAAGTTACAAAATCTAAGCCAACACCATAACCAATCATTGTATTGTTAGCCAATAAATTATCATTAAAATAACCATCCCAAACATAACCAATGTCTGCAAAAGCATTTAAATAAAATGCATAATGAAAATTAGAAATACCAGGATTTCGCACTACAGGAAGAATTGTTCTCTTAGAAGATGCAATCTTGTATTTAATATTACTCTTCATTAAAAATGAACACTTCCCATCTATAACATAGTATTCATAGCCTCTCGCAAAATCGCTGTATCCAAGCATATTCTGAAAATAATAAGGCTGAATCTCTTGAAATGTAAATTTCCCTTTGACACTAGAAGCCCAATAAAAATCACCCCCAATCTTATCGAACTTCTTCACCTCAGTTTCTAATTTAGTAAATGATTTATCAGAAAATAAACTAAACCCATTATGCTGAATCTCTGCTTTGAGAAAATAACCTTTTAATGGGTATGCTTTATTATCTCTATGATCATCTTTAAAAACATATTTTAATCCAAGTGATTTCATCCTGCTTTCGCCATCTCCAAAATAGTTAGGGTTATTTATCACGATACTATCCTCCACAAGCACATCCTGAAAAAAACCAATTAACTGATGAGAAACAAATATCTTATTTCTAAATTTCAAATACAAGGCATTGTACCATTCCTCTTTTGATTTCCCACTAGGCCGAGTAAATAAACGCTTGTTGCGGTTTGTCCCATACACAACCTCGTAATTTTGAAAATAAGAAGCGTACGCTCCAAACCCCAAATTTTGATGCTTTTTAGTATACGGAACATCATAAAAAAAAGCTAGTTTCTTTGAATAACCCAACTGAAACACAAACCCCAATTTTTCTTTTCTTCCTCTAAAATTTCTATCCATAATCATGGACCCCCAATTTATTCGTGCCAAGTTTTTTGTTTCCAGCCAAGTATTAAAATTAGGATCTGCAACTTCAAGAATAGGAAATGGCAAAACATACCACCTTTCAGTAACAACAATAAGAACCTCTGTATACCGGAAATCAACAGGATGATGTTCGACAGTTACAAAGTTAAAAAGAGATGTGTTTTTTAAATTTAACAGTGACTTTTCAAGCTCTGAATCTATTGCGGAATAAGAGAGTGTATCTCCTATAGAAAAAGTTAACTCTCTCTGAACAACAAATTCTTTTGTCCTGTCATTTCCAACAATCCTAATATTGGTGATTTCAAATATAGAGTCATGATCTTGGGCCAAAATCATGGTTTGAAAAAAAATACAGATGAAAATAAAATAGAGGGATTTACGCAATTTAGGAAGAATTATACCCGTTACATATCCAGGTACTTCATAAGAGAATCAAATCGATCTTTCATATCTTCTTGATAATCTATTTCTGAATAAGATGCATTTACAACATAATCATAACGAGCTAAAGCTTGCAGAACTCCTTGAATGTTGTTTCTATTCACTTTTATTGTTACTTCCATAAGGGTTGAATCAGCGGCAGAAGTAATATAAGTGCTTAATATTTTAGTATCATCGCCCTCAATTATTTGCGCCAAATGGCCTAAAGAATAATCATTTTGGTTCAATTCGAGTACAATTACTGAACCAGGTTCACTTATTGATGTAGTATTTGAAATTAGATGCATTAAGGCTGGAAGTGTTGTCAGACCGATGTAGTTGTCACTCTTATCTAGAATAGGAGCAATCGAAAGCTGCATCTCAGAAACCATTTTCATAACTTCATAAATATGTCGGTCTTCATAAACAAAAGGTCGATTTAATGTCACACTTAATTCTGCTATTGTCATATCAGAAGATGCAGCATCATATAAAATATCTTCTGAAATTAAACCCTGATATTGAGTTCCATCTACCACAGCTAAATGACTTACCTTAAACTCATCCAACCAGTTTAAAGCTTTTTCTACCGTCTCAGAAGATCGAATCGGAGGAACATCATTCGTTATTAATTCTCTTGCAATCATTTATTTTTAATTTTGCAGGTGCAAATGTAAGTATTTGGTTTACGATTTAACTTTTAAGATCATTTTTCTTTTCTTGCAAGCGCATCAATAATTAAACCAATTTAACTATCAACAAATGGTTCGACTAAGTGTCAACATCAATAAAATTGCAACCATTAGGAATGCAAGAGGAGGAAAAACTCCCGATTTAATCCAAATGGCTCAGGATATTGAGCGTTTCGGTGCTCAAGGAATTACAATACACCCTAGACCCGATGAACGCCATATCCGTTACAAAGACGTATATGATCTCAAAAGGGTTGTCCAAACAGAATTTAACATCGAAGGTAATCCTACAGAAAATAAGTTTATTAACCTTGTTCTAGAGGTAATTCCTGAACAAGTAACTCTTGTGCCTGATAGTGGAGGTCAGCTTACATCAGATCATGGCTGGAATACGATTCAGCATAAAATCTATTTGCAAGAAATTATTGGTCGTTTTAAAGAAAAAGGAATTCGAACATCCATTTTTGTGGACCCAAATATAGAAATGATTGAAGGAGCTTTAGAAACAGGCGCCGACAGAATTGAATTATATACAGAAAGCTATGCTGCTAATTACTTAACAGATAAACACAAAGCAATTGCCCCATTTATAGAAGCAACAAAAAGAGCCGTAGAATTAGGCCTAGGCCTAAATGCTGGACATGATTTATCTTTGGAAAATTTAAAATTCTTTAAAGATAATTTACCCGGCTTGCAGGAAGTCTCGATAGGCCATGCTTTAATCTCTGATGCCCTTCAATTTGGAATGGAAAACACCGTTCAACTTTATTTGAGAGAGTTAAAATGAAATTACACTACAGAAAATATGGAGAAGGGCAGCCGATAGTTATTTTACATGGATTATTTGGTAGCTCCGACAACTGGCAAACCCTTGGTAAAAAGTTTGCTGAAAATTTTGAAGTTTACCTTGTGGACCAAAGAAATCATGGACATTCACCAAAAAGTAATGAATTCAATTACCAGTTACTTTCGGACGATCTTTACAAACTTATTACATATCTAGAATTAGAAAATATAATTCTTATTGGACACTCTATGGGGGGGAAAACAGTCATGACTTTCACGCAACAACACCCAGAATTTATTGAGAAGTTGATTGTAGTTGACATTGGCCCAAAGGCTTACCCCATGCATCATGACATTATCTTAGAAGGGCTGAACTCCTTAGATTTATCTAGTATAAAATCAAGAGGCCAAGCCGACAAACAATTATCCCAATACATTGAAGATGTAGGTGTAAAACAATTTTTACTAAAGAATTTATACTGGGTAGAAAAAGGTCAATTGGGATGGAGAATTAATATCCCTGTATTAGAAGAGAAGATGCCAGATATTATTGCCGCAATTCCGGATAAGATTGTGGACACTCCTACTCTGTTTATTCGTGGGGAAAAATCAAATTACATTGTAGAAGACGATTTCCAAAACATATATGACCAATTTACGAATAGTGAAATAGAAACCATTTATGATGCTGGACATTGGGTGCATGCTGAGAATCCATTCAGCTTTTATAATATGGTGATGGATTTCAGTAAGTAATTTTACAACACAACAACTTTCAATGAAGTATTCATACCTCCTATTTGAAGATTGACAATGTAGATACCACTTCTTAAGTAGGGAAACGATGTTTGTATTTTTTCAATTCCGGAATGTGTTTCATTTATAATTCTTTTGCCTGAAATATCGTAAACCGTTAATGAAACTTGACTCTCACTGTTTTTCAGAAAAACTTCAAGTTCTCTTGAAACGCTATTGAAGTTAAAACTATTAACAAAATCATTATCCGCAATACCAACATCACCTCCTACTTGTATTTCTAGGTAAACTGGCAAATGGTCACTCATTTGATACAATGCATTTGCAACATCATCAGGAACGGCGCCATTCGACAATGGATTTACTAACGAGGTATTATAATGAGCCCCATCATTACCGATGGCTGTATAAGAATTTTCAACATATTTTGCCTTATTTGCTCCCGTTTGTAAATCGTTGCTTACAAAAACAAAGTCAAAGCGATCGTCTAATCCACCAGTAGCTCCACCGTCAAAACTTGTTGTTCGTGTACTTTGTGTATGAATGTTAGCATAAAAAGAATTAGCATGCCATTCTCCAGTCATATTAATAGGATCAAACAACGGAAAAGTTCCTCCGTTTAAAACCCAATTATGCGCGGGCTCTTCAGGAACAGAACTTCCATAAAAATTAAAATCACCACCAAACATTACATTTTTAAGCCCCGTTTTTCCTGACAAATAGTTTTTAAAAACCTGTGCCTCTGCGAGCCTCAAATTTGGAGCAGTGCTACCTGCTTTTAAATGGCAGGAATACATGTAGAAAAAGGCCGTATCCAATGTAGATCCTAAATCTGGAGCTTTGTAATACAGCACATATTCATTAATGTCTCGTAAAGCTGTCTCTATCTCATTTTGAGAAATTAACCCCAATTTATCAGAATTATAAAACAACATATTATCTGTATCAGGTCCGTCTACAAACAAAGCTTGTTGATAATAATTAATTCCATTTTGGTTTAAGGCATTACTTAATATTAATGTTGCTCCAAATTGATTATCTAACTCATTCACCAAAAACACATCCGGTAAAACGTGTTGTACAATTTTCTTTAATGTATCCGCCCTTTCAGGAGATGTTGAAGGGAAATTCAACAAATTATAATACATAACCTTCAGTGTATCCTGAGCGCTTCCAGCATTTGAGCCAAACAGGCACACCACAATAATCAATAATTTTAAAATCTTCCTCAAATGAAATAATGGTGTTTTAGTTACCTATTACTTTTGTTTAACCAAGTATAAATAAACCGGGAAATGATCGCTATAACCATTGATGAATTTTCCATAAGAATAGGTTCTAAATGGAAAGCCTTCAAATTTTCCTGAGCTATTTTTCAAAAATGAATTATTGAACACTTTAGCTGTAAAATACGAATAAGTAGAAAAACTATTATCTAAAGAAATAAAACTAGACGTCAACACCATTTGATCAAATAAATTCCAAGCATCATTGTAACCTAAGGTACCTATTCCTAATTCAAAAAGTGATTCCATTGGGTTAAACATATCTCCATCCTCCATTTTTTTAATCTCCCCCACAGAGCTCATTGCTCCTCGAACACTGGGATCAACAGGGTCATCATTTAAATCCCCCATCATTATTACTTTTGCTAGTGGATCTGCTTTGGCCAATGAATCTACAATGCTTTTTGCCAACTCTCCAGCAGCAACACGTTTATAGGAACTCGCTTCTTGCCCCCCTCTCCTTGAAGGCCAGTGACAAACAATAAAGTGCATTTTCTCTCCATTTAATTCTCCAGTCACTAACAACTGATCGCGAGTGGCCCAGTCACCATTATCCGGAAGTTTTAACGTAAAAGATTTACTTGAAGTCACTGTAAAGTATTTTGGTTGGTAAAGAAAACCAACATCAATACCTCTTTTATCAGGAGATTCATAATGAACAATTTGATATTTTTTGTCTTTGAGTGCTTTGCGGGCAACTAAATCATCCAGTACTAACTTATTCTCGATTTCACAAACCCCAAGCACTGCAGCTCCTTGTGGAGCAGATTTTGAAACACCAATTTGACTAATTACCTCAGCCATATTATCTAGCTTACTAAAGTACTTTTTTGAATCCCACTGCTTACTACTTTTTGGCGTAAAATCCTCCTGGAGAATTTTATTTGTATCAGGATCAACAATTGTATCAAATAAATTTTCAAGGTTATAAAAACCAACACACGCAAATTCGTAACTCTTGTCGGGATTAAGTGTTTGTGCTTTTAAAGTTGTAAAACAAAATAGCAATAAAAGAGTTGAAAAAGCATATTTAAATAGCGACATAAGAATTGAATTTTAATTGACTTTAATGTTAAAATAATTATTAAACCGAGTAAGCAAATATATAGCCAAACCTAAACTTCCAAAAAAACAACCAACAATTTAAACTAAATAAAAATGCAGATATTTGGAAAGTATTGTTAAAACACTACTACCATTTGACCTGTCTGTTTCAAAGCTTGTAGAGGCATAATATGTAAATAAAATGCCCGAGCATTTATTGCATAATGATTTTTGCCAATGATTGACCATTTGCTGTAATTACGCGTATCAAATAAACTCCACTCTGAAGATCATTCGCTGTCAATGTAAGTTTAGAAGTATTCATGTCAAAATCACTCTTCACCAATCTTCCTTGCATATCCATTACTTCATATCCTGTGATATTTTGCGAGTTTACCTGAATAAATACCTTATCCTTAGAAGGTACTGGAAACACAATCGTATTCATTTGAATAATGTCGTCAATTGACAATGAACAATCTGTTGGATTCCCTATATGCGTATTGTCATCAAAATCTAGGTAACAAACGAATTCAACTGAATCGATGAATGGGTTTCTGTTCTCTTGAAGATCAAAAATATACTCGTGTCTTGCAATCTCATAATTATCTGGTAAATCTGCAAAGTGCCAACTCTTCAAAAGGTCCTGATTCTGTTTACTGGAATTCACATTTCCATTTAGAGGGAAGTTATATGCTGTGGACATATAAAAGATTGCTCTCGCTGCATTTCCTTTTTGGGCTTCTCTAGGCTCATAAACGAGCTGTCCACCTGGAATTGATTCACCAACATTTCCTTCTAAATAGGTATCCAAAACCGCTCCAGTTATTTCACCGAAAGGCAAGTTACTGCGCGGCATGTTTGCTTCCTGCAGATTCACTGGGTAAAGATTGTGCTGATCAGTATATTCTGGCTGCTCCGGACTATCGGCAGGCCATGTTGCCATCCAAGAGTGGGCAAAAGTATGCTCCCGGCTATAACCTGTCGCTGTCCAGTCAAAAGGATCATAAAAGACCAATCTTTCACCGGAGTAAGCACAAGTAATAACAGACTGTCCGTTTGTCGTATCTCTTACTTCAAACTCTTGCATAAGCGTTTGCTTATACATAAAGTAAGTAATAAATGTGTGCGGATTAATCAAAGAGTAAAGATCATTTGATAATGTTCCACTGTTTATATCAATTCCATTATAGTATGTACCAATATTAGCTCCAAGTGAACTTGCATTCCCTGTTACCGGACCAGCTGTCAAATAATTTTCAAATCCTCCCTGACCATTGAAGGCGTAAATAGCGAAATAGTACTCCTGATTAGCAACGATACCGCGAGGTGTGAACGCTGTTCCTGCACCTACATAAGCAACTGTAGCGTCACCTACAATATCTCCTCTTAAATAAGTTGTTCCATCTGCAGGAACTCCTGCAATCACGCTTCCTACCTTCCATAAAACGAGGTAATTATCAGCACCCGAACCAGCGGAATATTGACCTCCCAGGGTATATGCCTCAACTATAGGAAAAGTCAATCCGGTTGGGTTTGCTGTTGGCTCAGTAGCCAAATTATCCGCTCCTACACCTTCGAAGTTAATGATGTAAGGATTCTCATCTGAATCATTAGACCCGATCTCAATTGACGCAAACTTAGAACCGTTACCAACCGGTGAAAAATTAATTGTATACGCCTGAGAAGAACCTCCAGCAACTATTCCTGCAACAATATCCGAGGAAAAAGCTCCCATATCCACTCCAGAGAAAGAATGCCCTGTAATAGTCAAGTCGCTTGTACCAAAGTTTTCAATCGTTACATCGATTACAGTTGTATTACCAATGAAATAATTTGAACCATCAAGTACCGTTAATCCTTCCAACCTAACGTTAATCTCTTCTGCTGGAGCAACGTAAGCAATAATATCATTCAAATCACGTGGAACAATTTGGTAGTTCGCATTAAATTGACCGGTCATACCCGTAATCGTAATCGGACCGGTTGGAATAGCCATACCAACAAGATCTATCCCATTATTAATACGTACATCCAAGTTATTAGCTCCATCAGTAATCGTATAAGTTGAATTTCCTGAAAAGTTTCCAGTTTCAAGAAATGTTACATTTTGAATCTCTATTAATTCTGATTCCCAAGTCTCATCGACTGATGTAATAGGAACTTGAGCAGGCATCGGAAGAATCATAGCAGGTCCATGATTCACAACATTTGTAATAGGCGCAACTTCTAACAATCCTGAAAATTCAGAAATCTCTCCAGTAACTGTAATCGAATCATATCTGGCTACACCAGACAATAAACTTCCATAAGCCGCAATACCACCTGAGAGATCCTGCATATACCTTATTGCTCCCAACTCAGAGCCATTTGAAGCGATTCCTGTAACAGTTACTGTTTGTCCGATACCGTAAGATCTTGCGTCAAGAATATCTGTTTGCGCAATTGCACTCCAACATAATGTCAACCCAATAAATGATAATAATAACTTTTTCATATTTATTTATTCTTTTATACTTTAAAACTGAAAACCAAGAGAAACATTAAACATGAAACCTTGTCCAATAAACACTACTGCTGAATTTGCATCAAAATCTTTCGTCCCATCTAAATGATAATTATTTCGTGCGTCAGATATATACATTGTGTTTAACGCATTAAATATATTTGCTCTAAGGTTAAGCGAACTATTTTTAAACCTCCATCGATAACCCGCATGCACACTCATCAAGCCATAACCAGGAATTTTCCAAGAATCTGTTCCTGCAGTTGCTCCTGTCAATGAATTCGGATCAAAATCACTAAAATAACGATCGAAGTATGTGTATTTCATTTTAACATAACCTCCTTTACCGAATCCATAACGCAGGCTTAATGCATATGTAGATTGAGCAGCGTCTCCAACATGAACTCCCCTTGCATCGAAAGAAATTGTATCATCATAGATTTTAATATCTTCCGCCGACGCCCATCTCCAATCACCAACACTGACCATTCCTTCTAACGTAAGTCGTTTAGTGATCACATAAGAAATATCTGTTTCAATTCCCATGTGTAACGCATCCATTCCTGGAACATTTACACTAATAAATTCAGTTGGATCCAGCGGATCAGGGATTGATAGTCCAAATGGTAAGGGTCTATTTTCCCACATAGTGAAATATCCATTAATGTTCACACTAAGCTTCTTACTACGGTATCCGTAACCTAATTCTGTTGCAATAATCTTTTCATTTACAAGGTTATCAAATACTTGGTTTCGATTGTTATCGATAACATTTGCGTATTGCGGTGTTCTGTTCAAGTAACCAAGATTAATGAATAAGTTAGATGATTCCGTTACATTAAAGTTGGCTCCAACTTTAAATGTAGCACCGAATCTTTTCACCCAATCAGTCTGATTATACTCCAAACCATCTGAATTTATGTCATACGTCTGACCATTATATAAGACCGTATCATTGTAACCTATTTCAAGCGTAGTATCTCCAATACTTAATTGCTTTTTACGGAAATAATCAATCCCTTTGTATAAGTTGGACACAACAGATAAATTGGCAAATGCGGACCATCTTCCCTCTGAATATTCAGCTTGTCCGAAACCTCCTGCCCACTGTACAAGTCCAACTCTGTGATTTTGGTAAGCTCGATCCTCACGCGCAATCTTATCACCCACCACCTTCATACTTGTTTCTGAATTTAAATCAGCTTCGTTTATAAAATAATCCCCACC
>CAWUXI010000148.1:0-13305 GCA_963926405.1 uncultured Flavobacteriales bacterium | reverse complement strand
TTTTACTTTAGCGTTGAAAATCTATTGAACATGAAATCAATTGTATTTATACCTTCCTTAATACTCTTGGCCCTTCTAAACAGTTGTCAAATTATTGATAAGCCTGAGGAAGTACCTTCATTTATTTATGTAGAAAGTTTTGACTTTCAACCATCTACAAATCAAGGTTCGAGTAGCAATAAAATAACGGATGTATGGGTTTATGTAGACGATAACTTAGCAGGTATGTGGGAGCTTCCAGCAACGATCCCGCTACACTACAAAGGAAGCCATAAGGTAAGCTTGTATCCAGGGATTAAAAAAAATGGAGCATCTGGCTATCGCGTTATATACCCATTTTACACCGCACATGACGCTAACATGGAGCTTATTCAAGATTCAATTATCCCAATAACTCCATCCATTCAATATAAAAGTGGCCTTAGTATTTGGGTAGAAGACTTTGAAGATCCGGGTATAAAATTATTCAATCATTCAACGAGTGACACGGCCATGATTGTTGTATCCAACCCTCCATACACAGACCTTATAGAAGGAAACGCCGGCGCTATATTTATGAACGCTGACAATTTCTCTTCTGAAATGAGAACAAATGAATTAAGTTTTAATAATTTCCCAAAACAATTAGACATTCCAGCTTATATAGAATTTGATTACAAATGTAACCACGATTTCTACATCGGATTGCTCCATAAAGACAATTCAGTACCAACTTACCAATCGATGCCGCTAGTCACATTTTACCCAACTGATGATGACAACGGTATTTCACAATGGAATAAAACTTACGTTTATATATCGGATGGCACGAATTTCTTTCCAGCTGCTACAGACTTTGATCTCTATATACAAGTGTTTAATCCGGATGCTGAAGATGGCATTGAAATCTTTATTGACAATATCAAAGTTATTTACAATCAATAATGAACAGAAAGCTACAAGTAACAAAGTATATTCTTTCAGACATTTTAATGGCCTTTATAGCCTGGATAGCATTTTATTATTTTCGAAAAACAAGCATTGAACAATCTGAATTTACAACAAGTGATAACTTTTATTATGGATTAGCAATGGTTCCAGCTTATTGGATTATTCTTTACACATCCATAGGTAGTTACAAAAATATATTCAGAAAATACCGGCTAAAGGAAACCGGCCAAACCCTAATGATATCAGTTATAGGATGCTTAATACTGTTTTTTGTGTTACTCCTTGATGACGACATTAATCAATACAAAGATTATTACAAACTATTGTTTGCTCTTTTTGGATTTCATTTTATCTGCACATTAATACCACGCTTAATAATTACTTCTTCAACCGTAAGAAAAATTCACTATGGCAAAATTGGATTCCCTACCTTAATAGTTGGAGGAAATGAAAATGCGCTTGGAATTTATAATGAAATTAAAACGCTTAGAGCAAATCCGGGATATGACTTTAGAGGGTTCGTTAGCACGAATGGGGTTGACAGAGTCTTATTAGATACTCCCATTACCTATTTTGGCAAATATGAAAACATCAAAACTGTTATTAAGGAGGAGAAAATTGAAGAAGTAATTGTTGCCGTTGAATCTTCTGAACACGAAAGCTTAAAACGAATTATAGATGATTTAAGCGATTGCAATGTTTCAATAAAATTAATTCCTGACACTTATAATATTCTTACAGGGTCAGTTAAAATGACAGCCTTGTTTGGAGCCCTGTTAATTGAAGTCAACCAAGAAATAATGCCACAATGGCAAGTCACATTTAAACGTGTAATTGACTTTTCGGCATCAATTATTGCATTAATCTTTCTAAGTCCAGTTTTAATTATTTTATCTGTTCTAGTAAAGTCTTCTTCCAAAGGTCCAATAATTTTTAAACAGGAAAGAATAGGTATACATGGACTACCGTTTTATATATATAAATTTAGGTCAATGTATCCTGGCTCTGAAAAAAATGGCCCTCAACTTTCTAGTTCAAGTGATTCTAGAATAACTCCGATTGGCAAGTTTTTAAGAAAATCTCGATTGGATGAAGTGCCACAGTTTTTTAATGTAATAAAAGGAGATATGGCATTAGTAGGTCCAAGACCTGAGCGCCAGTTCTATATTAACAAAATAATGGAAGTAGCACCGCATTATAAGCATTTGCAAAAAGTAAAGCCGGGAATTACCTCTTGGGGTCAAGTTAAGTATGGTTATGCCGAAAATGTAGATGAAATGGTAGCTCGACTTAAATATGACGTACTTTATATAGAAAACATGTCACTCGCTTTAGACTTCAAAATACTCATTTACACTGTAATAATAGTATTAAAAGGTGCTGGAAAGTAGAAACTAAATAACTCTTTAGTTATATAATAAGCTAATTAATATCAACTTAATCCTATTCCAATTCTACCATTTTCTTACCTTTGTATTTCAAAATTAAAATCATTTTTTTTATGAAAAATATAACAGTCATTGGAGCCGGAACAATGGGCAACGGAATTGCTCATGTATTTGCTCAAAATAATTATTCGGTTTCATTAGTTGATGTAGCACAAGATTCTTTGGATAGAGCTATTCTTACTATTACTAAGAACCTTGATCGAATGGTTAAGAAAGAAAAGATTACAGAAGCAGATAAAACTTCTACACTTAATAACATTACGGCGTTCACCAGTCTTGAAGCCGGTGTTAAAAATGCAGACCTAGTGGTTGAAGCAGCTACGGAAAATGTGGATTTGAAATTAAAAATATTCAAAGACATGGATAAACATGCTCCCAAGGATGCAATTTTATCTACAAACACTTCATCCATTTCAATTACTAAAATTGCCGCTGTAACTTCTCGTCCTGACAAAGTTATTGGCATGCACTTTATGAATCCTGTGCCAGTAATGAAATTAGTTGAAATCATTAGAGGTTACTCCACATCAGATGAGGTAACCAAGATTATAATGGAGACATCTAAAAGCTTAAAAAAGATTCCTACCGAAGTTAATGATTATCCAGGATTTGTTGCCAATAAAATCCTAATGCCCATGATTAATGAAGCTATTATCACTTTACATGAAGGGACAGCAGGAGTTGAAGAAATTGATACCGTTATGAAATTAGGAATGGCGCATCCAATGGGACCATTGCAGTTAGCAGATTTTATTGGCTTAGATGTTTGTTTGGCAATTCTTAAAGTATTGCAAGATGGTTATGGAAATCCCAAATACGCACCTTGTCCATTATTAGTAAATATGGTTACTGCTGGAAAATTAGGAATAAAATCTGGTGAAGGTTTCTATTCATGGGGTCACGAAACAAAAGACCTTATTGTAGCAGATAATTTTAAAAAATAAAATTCTATACACTTTTTAAAACCCTGCTTCGATAACTTGTTGCAGGGTTTTATTTTTTATAGAGATAATTAAATATTATTATGAGTTTTAAAAGCACAAATACATATATCGCTTCTGAAGGGTTAAAGATTGCTGTTAACGCCTCAATAGCTTTGCAAAAGCCTCTAATTGTTAAAGGTGAGCCTGGAACAGGAAAAACTTTACTAGCAGAAGAAATAGCAGCCTCTTTGGATAAAAAGTTAATTTCTTGGAATGTAAAATCCACTACAACTGCCCAGCAAGGTTTATATGAATATGATGCGGTTTCTAGATTAAGAGATTCCCAATTAGGCGATGAAAAAGTAAGTAATATAGCAAACTATATCGTTAAAGGTAAACTTTGGGAAGCCTTCGATAGTGAAGAGCAAGTGATCCTATTAATCGATGAAGTGGATAAAGCTGATATTGAGTTTCCAAATGACCTATTGCAAGAATTAGATAAAATGGAATTCTATTGTTATGAATTAAAAAAGACAATAAAAGCTAAAGTACGTCCAGTAATAATCATCACGTCAAACAATGAAAAGGAACTACCTGATGCTTTTCTAAGAAGATGTTTGTTTCATTATATTTCTTTCCCTGACAGGGATACATTGAAAGAAATCATCAATGTCCATTATGAGAAACTGGAAGACACAATGATAAACTCTGCTATGCGCTTATTTTATGACTTGAGAAATATAAGATCCATAAAGAAAAGACCATCAACCTCAGAAATAATAGATTGGATAAAATTACTAATCATTGGGAAAATAACGGCCAAAGAATTAGATGGGTGGCAACCAGGAAAAGGAGATTTTCCTTACTCCGGTGCACTCATAAAAAATGAACAAGATTTGATTACGCTTAAAATATAGAATCTTGACTTTAGACGCTAGACATCAGACTTTTTCAATTCAAGTCTAGTGTCTAGCGTCTTATTAATCTAATGTCTTAAAATTATGTTTCTAGACTTTTTTCTCATATTAAAAAACCAAGGAGTACCTGTAACTTTAAAAGAGTATCTAGGTTTATTAGAAGCTTTGCACAAAAATGTAATTGACCAAAGAGTAGATGAATTCTACCACTTGAGTAAATCGATGCTCGTAAAAAATGAAAAATACTTAGACAAGTTTGATCAAATTTTTGGAGAATACTATAAGGGAATCGAATCTATAACAAATGAAGAATTTTTTAAGATCCCTGAAGAATGGATGAATAAAAATTCGGAAAAACTTCTTTCGCCTGAACAAATGGATCAAATAAAATCCATGGGAGGATTGGATAAAGTTCTTGACCGTTTAAAAGAACTGCTTGAAGAGCAAAAAGAAAGACACGAAGGAGGCAGCAAATGGATTGGCACTGGAGGCACGTCTGCTTTTGGGGCTTATGGATATAACCCTGAAGGAATTAGAATAGGCCAGAATGAAAGCAGACATCGAAAAGCTATTAAAGTTTGGGATAAACGAGAATTTAAAAATTTAGATGAAAATGTTGATTTAGAAACACGTAATCTTAAAATGGCACTTCGTAAATTAAGAACACTTACCAGAGAAGGAAGGCAAGAAGAATTAGATATAAAAAAAACGGTAAAGAGCACTTCAAATAACGCTGGAATGCTTCATCTAGAAATGGTACCAAGCAAAAAAAACAACATTAAAGTCTTGTTGTTTTTTGACATTGGAGGAAGTATGGACGATCATATTAAGTTATGTTCAGAACTGTTTTCAGCTGCGAAATATGAATTCAAACATATGGAACATTATTACTTTCATAATTGCATTTACGAAAACCTTTGGCAAAATAATATCAGAAGACACAATGAGCACATTTCTACCTATGATATCTTACACAAATTCAATAAAGAATATAAAGTAATAATTGTAGGGGATGCCAGCATGTCTCCTTATGAAATTGCCTCTCAATATGGCAGTGTAGAGCACTACAATGAAGAATCCGGAGAAACATGGATGCGCAGGTTTACAGAACAATTTGACAATGTTGTTTGGCTGAATCCTATTCAAGAAAAGGAATGGAAATATACACAGTCGATTGGCATGATGAAAGGCATAGTGAAAGACAATATGTATCCATTAACTTTACAAGGAATTGGAAAGGCGATTCAGTCGCTGTTAAATTAATAATGCGCAGCGCTTTTTTGCATTCAGTGCAAAACCAGCAATTATCATATTACAAACCCTAAACCTATGAAAATAACCAAAGAAATATTTGAAAATGCAATGGATTTTGAAACGTACTATAAGCATGTTAAAGAATTAATTGCGCAAGGAAAAACAACTGGAGATAATCAGTCTCAAAACTACATCGATTTTACAAAACTAGGGATTCAAAGAGTAAAAAGAGGATTAAAAACAACAACTATTGCAGAAAACATAATTGAATCTTTAAATAGAACTAAAGCTATAAACTGGGTGGTTATTACTGAAGCTTGGTGTGGAGACGCCGCAAATAGTTTACCTATAATTGTCAAACTTACCGAGGCAAGAAAAGAAATTAATTTAAAGTTAATCTTAAGAGATAGCAACTCTGAGCTTATGAATAGTTACTTAACTAATGGAGCTAAATCAATTCCAGTAGTTGTTTTTTTAGATGACGAATTTAATGAGCTAGCCCTTTGGGGTCCGCGACCAGAACCAGCACAAGAAATGGCTCTACAAAACAAAGCACACCCAGTAATGAGCAAACAAGATTTAAACATTGCTTTACAAAAGTGGTATATTAGTGACAAAAGTCAAACCACTCAACATGAATTTCAAGATATTTTAGAAAGTTTCGAATAAGACTTTCATTCTTGTGTTCATTCGTTATATTTGGAACATTCACTTTTGAACTAACCATTAACTCATTAAAAATGACTTCTACTTTTTTTAAAAAGAACGTTTTTACAGTATCTCTTTTAATCTTTATTGTATTCTCTTTTCAGCCTATTACGGCTCAGAAAGAAAAGAAATCTAAAAAAGGAAAGACAGAAGCCGCTATAGAAAAGAAAGAGGATAAAATATCAATAATTGATATTGCAAAAAAAAGTATCCCATTTGAAGGGCTTTTTACAATTTATCAAGATAGTGTAAGCGGGGATATTAAAATGGTTATTAAAGAAGACCAAATTGGAAAAGAATACATTTACTTTAGTCAGATTGCAGATGGTGTTGTTGAAGTTGGAGCGTTTAGAGGATCATATAGAGGGGCAAAAGTTTTTAAAATCGAAAAATATTTTGACAAAATGGAATTTATTTTTCAAAATACATCTTCTTACTTTGACCCTGAAAATGCGGTTTCAAAATCAGCTGAAGCAAATATGAGTACTGGTGTTTTAGCTAGCCTAAAAATTGAAAACGCAAATTCGGATAAAGGCCTTTATCTAATTGATGCTAATAAGCTATTTTTAAGCGAAACTTTTTCGCAGATTAAACCCGCAAAAGACCCTTCACAATCTCCTTATGCTTTTGATTTAGGAAGCTTAGATAAGGATAAAACAAAAATAAATAGAATAAGGAATTATCCCGCTAACACAGACTTAGCAATTGAGTATGTTTATTCTAAAACAAACACATTAAATAACGGGACAAGGTCTGTTGCAGACGGAAGGAATGTGAGCATAAAAGTATATCATAGTTTAATCGAAATGCCTAATAATGATTATGAACCTTTAATCGATGATCCTAGAGTTGGCTTCTTCACCACACAGGTAACCGACATGACAACTATAACTTCTGCAAACTATAGAGATTTGGTGCATCGTTGGAATTTAAAGAAAAAAGACCCTAATGCGGCTATTTCAGAGCCAGTTGAACCAATTGTTTGGTGGATGGAAAACACAACACCGAAAGAAATTAGACCTATCATTAAAAAAGCAGGTGAGCAATGGAATCTTGCTTTTGAGGAAGCTGGATTTAAAAATGCTATTGTCATTAAACAACAACCCGATGAGGCAGATTGGGATGCTGGAGACATACGTTATAATGTGCTAAGATGGACATCTTCTCCTAGACCTCCATTTGGAGGATATGGACCAAGTTTCGTAAATCCTAAAACAGGAGAGATTTTAGGTGCGGATATTATGTTTGAATACAAATCATTAACCAATCAAATTGGTGTAGAAAAATTATTAGGTAACAATAGTATAGAGAATGATGAACTGCCTATCGATTTAGCAAATTGCAACCACGCAACTTGCTATGCTGGAGATATGGCTCAAATGGATAATGTATTTGCCACTTTTGCATTAAAAACATTAGGAACTGAACAAATTGAAAAAAGCATAATTATTGAACAATTTTTATACTATTTAGTACTGCACGAAATGGGACACACTTTAGGTTTCAACCATAACATGAAGTCGAGTCAGTTGCACCCATTAGCGGATATTCACAATGCCGAAATAACTTCAAAGGTTGGCTTAATTGGATCTGTTATGGACTACCCATCAATTAACTTTGCATTAGACAATACAAAACAAGGACAATATTGGACAACACGCCCAGGACCTTATGACATGTGGGCAATTAAATTTGCATATCAAACAGATCGAACTGAGAAAGAAACCATTGATTTAATGGCACAGTCTACCCAGCATGATTTACTATTTGGAAACGATGCCGACGATATGCGATCGCCTGGTAAAGCTATGGACCCAAGAGTAAATGTAGGAGATCTAACAAGTGATGCTATTGCTTATGCAGCTGAAAGATTTAAACTTACCCGCCTAGTAGGTGAAGGTTTATTGAAAAACCTTAAAGAGGACGGAAATTCTTATCATGACCATCGTATTTCCTACCATGCTTTGTTAAGAGAACAAGCAAAGTCTGCTACAACAATTTCTAGATACATTGGTGGAATTTATGTCGACAGAGCATTTATTGGTCAGGAAGGAGCTACAAAACCTTTTACTCCTGTTCCTCTAGAAAAGCAAAAGGAAGCCATGAAGGCCTTAGATGAATATGTGTTTTCTCCTGATGCATTTACATTTCCAAATAATATTTACAATTACCTTCAGCTGCAAAGAAGAGGTTTTGGCTTTTTCGGAGTAGGTGAAGATCCAAAAATTCATGAAACAGTGCTGGCCAATCAAAAAAGCATTCTAAATCATTTGTTGCATAGAAATACGCTGCAACGTATTGTTAATTCAGAATTATATGGTAATTCATACAAGTTAGCAGATTTCATGTCTGACCTAAACAATAGTATTTTTAAAAGTGACATAGCAGGTTCTGTAAATTATTTCAGACAAAATTTACAAATAGAATATACCAAAATGTTAATTGAAATTGTAACTGGCCCTAAAAGTAAAATGCATATTCATAATGTTATATCTAATGCTATTTACAATTTGAATTTGATTAAAAAAATGGCCAATAACTCTGCTGGAGACATCTCAACAAAAGCGCATAAAAGTCATTTAATATTACTAATTGAAAATGCATTAAAAGAGGTTAAGTAACTTTAATAAAATTATTTCATGAAGCTGAATAGAGTTGTTTTTTCATATACAATTAGAATTACCGACGAACCTTTCGACATTGGTAATGATAAAAAGTGTGAACAAACTGCACGGATTACCTTCCGCGACAGCAATAAAAACATAATCGAAAAAAGGAAGTATGGAGTTATCGATATTGACTCCCTTTATGATAAAATACACAAAGGAAATGATATAGATTTAACACATTGTTATATAGGTAATTTCTCATCTACCAATTACCGAAATAAATTCAAACTTAAAAAAGATGCGTTGATTGACATTAATAACCTTTGTGTTAAAGACGCCTTTTTTGAATCTGATAAAACTGTTGATTTTTCCTATTGTCGTTTTAAAGGTGAAAGTGCGCACTTTGAAAGTGCGCACTTTGGTTCTGGAAATTTAAGTTTTTACAGAAGTATATTTGCTGATGTAGATGTTGATTTCTCTAATACTTCTTATAGTGAAGGAAATAACAGTTGGCAATATGTAGACTTTGGAAATGGGACGCTTACATTTGAAAATGCTTCTTTTATTAATGGAAATATCTCTTTTATCAATGCAGATTTTAAAAAGGGAATTGCAAATTTTAAAAATGTCAATTTTGGGAACGGGAATGTTGATTTTCAGTTTTCCAAATTCGACGATGGTAACATCTTTTTTGACAAAGCAACTTTTAATGGTAAAAGCGTAGACTTTAGCAAAGTTGATTTCGGAAATGGTAAATTAGACTTCAGAAGAGCAGATTTTGGTGATGCTGATGTTTCATTTGAAGAAATGGAGCATGGAAATGAAAGGATTAATTTTAGAAGAGCTAAATTTGGTTCTGGTTCTGTTTCTTTTAAGATGGCTCTATTTGGTGATACTGATGTAATATTTGATGAAGCAGAATTTGGCAGCGGAAACCTTTCTCTGTTAAAAGCTGAAGCCCAAAAAATTTCATTTAAAAACTGTCTGTTTTCTAACTACGTAGATATGCGGGTAGAAAAATGTAAAGTACTCGATTTATCCAACACAATAATTCGAGATATTATTGATTTAAAACCAGGTGTTTCCAAAGTTGATATTGACACTTTATATATCTATGGTGTTAGGAACTTAGGCAAAATATTTGTTTCATGGAAGTTTAATAATATTCCTAAACTAATTGGTAAACAAACCAAAACTACGCCACTGCAAAAAGCAGATCAATACCGAATTCTAAAAGAAGACTTTCACGATTCTGGACAATACAACGATGAAGACAAGGCGTATGTAGAGTTTAAACGTTATGAGCTCAAATACAAAACAATAGACAAAATAAAGAAGAATAAATGGAGTGCAATTTGGGTATATCCATCTGCCTTTTTACAAAAGCTTGTTTTTGATCATATGGGACTTTACGCTACAAGTCCATTCAGAGTTTTATTCAGTATATATATGGTTTATGGCCTTTATAGTTTATTGTATGTACTATTCGAATTAACAGGCCATGGACAAATTAGTTGCATCACTGAAAACATGTCCGCATGGGAAAAAATAATTGATTCGTTCTACTTTAGTGCGGTTACTTTTTTAACTATTGGGTATGGAGAATGCACACCTGAGGGGTTTTTCAAATTAATAGCACCATTAGAAGGATGGGTTGGTGTATTTATGATGAGCTATTTTACTGTTGCATTTGTTAGAAAGATTTTAAGATAGGTCCAGAAAACTTTATTTATCTACAAAAAAAAAACTAAAACACGGGAAATAATTAAGTAACGAAAAACTTTCAAAACTTGACAATTTAATTAACTTTACGTTCGAATTTTGAAAATACAAAACCATTTTAAACATGAGTGAGACAGCAAAATTAATACTTAACGGAAAAGAGTTTGAATTCCCTATTATAGAGGGAACAGAAAACGAAAAAGCAATTGACATTTCCACTCTTAGAGGAGCGACTGGACACATTACAATTGATCCAGGATATAAGAACACAGGTTCTTGTACAAGTGCAATAACATATTTAGATGGTGAGAAAGGCATATTAAGATATAGAGGCCACTCAATTGAGAGCCTTGCTGAAAACGCTACTTTCTTAGAAACTTCGTATTTAGTAGTTTTTGGAAACCTACCATCAAAAAGTGAATTAACAAAATTTGAAAATGACATTCGTTCTTTCACAATGATTGATGAGGAAATGAAAAACATTATTGATGGGTTCCCTAAATCAGCACATCCAATGGGAGTTTTGTCATCATTAACAAGTGCTCTTACTGCATTTAACCCAAAATCTGTTGATGTTAACTATCCGGAAGAAATATATAATGCTGTTTGTAAAACATTAGGTAAGTTCTTAGTTCTTGCTTCATGGGTTTACAGAAAGAAAGTTGGACACCCTCTTAACTATTATGATAACTCAATGGGATATGTTGAGAATCTATTGAGGTTAATGTTTGAAATACCAACTGAAGAGTACAAGGTTGATGCAAACGTTGTAAGTGCTTTGGATAAGTTGCTAATCTTACACGTAGACCACGAACAAAACTGTTCTACATCGACAGTAAGAATCGTAGGATCTTCTCATGCAGGCCTTTTTGCTTCTATATCTGCGGGTGTTTCCGCGCTATGGGGACCGTTGCATGGTGGGGCAAATCAAGCTGTAATAGAAATGCTAGAAGCTATTAAAGCTGATGGAGGTGATGTGGATAAATTTATCCTTAAAGCTAAAGATAAGAATGATTCATTCCGTTTAATGGGGTTTGGACACAGGGTTTACAAAAACTTTGACCCAAGAGCTAAGATCATTAAAAAAGCAGCGGATGATGTCTTAGATGCTTTAGGAATTGAAGATCCGATTTTAGATATCGCTAAGAAATTAGAAAAAGTTGCTTTAGAAGATGAATACTTTAAATCAAGAAATTTATACCCAAACGTAGATTTCTACTCTGGAATTATTTACAGAGCATTAGGGATACCTACAGATATGTTTACTGTAATGTTTGCTATTGGTCGTTTACCTGGTTGGATTGCTCAATGGAAAGAAATGAGATTGAATGGTGAGCCTATTGGAAGACCAAGACAAATTTACACAGGTGAAACAGACAGACCATTTGTTGAGTTAGATAAAAGATAATTATTTATTTCTTATATAAAGAAAAATCCACTAGTTTAATAACTAGTGGATTTTTTATTGCTTTGTTATTAAATTAATTTCCTATTCTTTCCTTTAAAACACCTGCGTCAATTTCTCCATGAGAAGCATGGTACAAGACCTTCCCTTGATGCAATACTATCAATTGTGGAGACTGGTGCTCAACAGCAAAAAGCGAAGCTATTTTATTCGAAATATTACGATTGTTTATTAAGTCCAAATAATACATATCTATATCATTATCATTAATATCCCATCCTCTTTCTAAACGAGACTTAACCATAGAGCTTAAAGAACATCTAGTACTGTGTTTATATATTGCAACTGGCTTACTCTTAGAAAGCTCAATAAAGTCAGTTAATTGGTTTTCCAAGTCAAGTGTTTTCCAATTAATCTCTCCTCCTTTATCCTTTGTAAATAGTCCCATCGTTTCGCAAATGTAGGAATGTTAGTTGAAAGAAAATGCAACTTTTATTGCAAAAAATTAAAATGATGGACATCCGATGGTTCCAAATCGATCAATTGTAAGCTTCGTTCTACCTAAATTAATAGACTTTTTATTCCTAATATAAACAGCAACATCTGCTGTATCTATTTTTATTATTTTCGACCCCTGGGGTATCATAATAGTATACCTTCCCTTCTGATCTGTTTCTGCAGTGTATAAGTTTGTTTCAGTTTCAAATATAATAGTTTTTCCTATTACCTGCCTACTTGAGTTTCTAAAAACAAACCTCCCATAAACTTTGCTTTCATTAGACTTATTAATTGGAATAGAATCAACAGGTTCTTGTCCGTAGGTTATTGTAAAAAGGGAAGTCCCAAAAATGAAAAAAGCAGCTACCGCAAAACGTTTAACTGGATGAACATAACGAAAAGCATCTACTTGCTCTTCTGTCATTTTTACACAAACATCTTTGTTGATGTAATCCGACTCAATTTCTTCCAAGGATTTCTCTGACAAATCATAAACTTTGGTACTGCATACTCCGCAGAATTTTCCTTCAGGAATATCCCTCATATTTTCCGATGACTCGGGACAGGGATTTTCATTAATTGATCTTTTACCTGGATTCATACTATAGGAATATCAACAAAAGATACGAAAATAATTACTTTCCATAAAAAAAGGTCATCCTATAATCAGGGCAAACTCACACTTTCTCATTTTCAATGATAATAATTAAAAATTAGCAATAATTTAATTGTTTTTGTAGCTTTTGTCAATTCGAGTGTTCCGATTTTATTCATCGGAATATATCGAGAACAAAAAAGCTTATTCTCGATACACTTCTCGTTCCTCGAAGCACTCGAACTGACAGCTTTTTACTGTTTTAACAAAATTAACTGTTGTAAAAAAAGTGTGAG
>CAWUXI010000147.1:0-3694 GCA_963926405.1 uncultured Flavobacteriales bacterium | reverse complement strand
AGAATAAAGTCTTTTAAGGCGGCTTCATTTCCTGCCGGTGCATGAATAGCGCACATTTCTTTTAATAGTTCCATGACAAAGTTTAAGTCCTCAAAATTATAATTTAAAAAATGCTATAGCTATTAGAAAGTAAATAAAATGTTTTTATATTTGCATCCGTTAAATGGTGGATGTAGCTCAGCTGGTTAGAGTATTGGTTTGTGGTACCGAGGGTCGCGGGTTCGAGCCCCGTCTTCCACCCAAGTAAAAAGACTCCTTTTTGGAGTCTTTTTTTGTTATAAGTGAAATGGGGCGAGAAGTTTATACTGAGCGGAACGTAGTGAAGTCGAAGTGAGCCCCGTCTTCCACCCAAAAATAAGTTAAAGCCTTAAACTCCTTAGAGTTTGAGGCTTTTTTTTGTAAGTGTAAACTCCATTATCCTCTCTAAATTTGATTTAGAAAGGAGATTCATATTAATTAATCTAGTTCTAAATATTGTTACGGATAATCAGATTCGGTTAAACATTTGAAAAAACTGTCAAAACATAAATTTCTATAGTTATACATAGATTGAAAAGTTGTAAAATCAATATTTTGAGCATTGTAGGATATGAAATTACAAAATAAAAAATAACTTAAAAAAGAAATAAAAGGTTAATCTTTTGAGTAGAATTATCCCCAGATAACTCTAAAAGTAATACCATTATGAATTCCCCAAGGAGCAAAGTCCTCTTTCATTTTTGTTTTACTATAGTATAAGCTATATGCCAAGTCAAAAGTAAATTGTTCATTAAACTTATATTTAGCTCCTAAACCGGTTCCGCCACCAAGGCCAATACCTCCAGGTTTAACGTTTGGCTGACCGATAAAAACATGATTAATAAAGTATTGTCTCCCATTTACAACGAAATAGTTTTTCTCTAGTCTGGTGCTATTTAAATTTCCGAAAAGAGTAAAGTAGGCGTTTAGACTGCTTTCGTTGTAGAAGCTGAATTGTAATCCTAAATTAATATTCATTCTTTTTTCCTCTCCGAAAAGAGGAACCTGTTCATAGGTCGGATCTGGAGATTGGTTGTTAGGGTCTTCAATGGCTACAGTAAAGAAGTTTTCAAAATCTAATGAACTAAAATTTGCCTCAACAAAAATTGCATTGCCCTCACCTAAGTGAATCCCCAAATGCCCACCTATATCCAATGCAGGTCTATATTTCCATGTTTGTGGAAGTTCTACAATGGCATATGGATATTGAAAGTAATTGTCAAAAATAGGTTTGTTAATCGTATTCGAAAATAAATCTTCAACGCCATAGTTTGAAAATCCATCAGCACCTGTATACAGAACTGAAGTATTTTTATTTCCAAAAAATCCACCCACATTTACACCCACATAAACAGACCCACTTTCTTGAGCAGAAATTGAAGAAAATGTAATAAGAGAAACGAATAGGAGCAGTACTATTTTTTTCATAAAATTAATAATTCACCAAATTTACTAGCTGTTCTTTAAACCTGTCTTTGGGTAAAAAGTCCTTTTCTAAAGCTGCAGCAAACGGCACAGGAGTGTCCAAACTTGCACTTCTAATCACCGGAGCATCTAGATATTCGAAACATTCTTCGTTAATCATAGCAGAAATATCTCCGCCAATTCCACCTGTTAAACAATCCTCATGCAGAATAATTGCTCTTCCTGTCTTTTTAACAGAACTTAGAATAGCTTCTTTGTCTAACGGTGCAAGCGTACGTAAATCAATTAAATCAGCGTCAATTTCAGGATTTTCTTTTAGCGCTTCTAGTGCCCAGTGAACTCCCATTCCGTAGGTAATTATTGTAACTTGGTTTCCTTCTTTTAGAAGATTAGCTTTACCTATTTCTATTGTGTAGTAATCGTCATTAACATCTTCTTTTATACTTCTGTAAAGTGCCTTGTGTTCGAAAACCATTACAGGATTTGGATCTTCTATGGCTGCAGCTAATAATCCTTTTGCATCTCCCGGGAAAGCTGGATAGACAATTTTTAAACCAGGAGTATGGGTAAACCATGCTTCTGTACTTTGTGAATGAAATGGTCCGGCACCAACACCTGCTCCAGTTGGCATTCTTATTACTACGTCAGCATTTTCTTGCCATCTGTAATGCAGCTTGGCCAAGTTATTTACTATTTGGTTAAATCCAACCGTTACAAAATCAGAAAACTGCATTTCCATTACTGCTTTATAACCTTTTATAGAGAGGCCTAAAGCGGCTCCAACAATTGCAGATTCACAAATTGGCGTATTTCTAACCCTGTCTTTTCCAAATTGCTCTAGAAAACCTTCTGTGGCCTTAAAAACACCACCGTATTCAGCAATATCCTGTCCCATGATAATTAACTTATCATGTTTTTCCATAGCTTGTCTTAATCCATCAGAAAGAGCATCTATTAATCTTTTTTCAGTTTTATTATTTGAAGATGGAGCGATTGGTTTATTGTCGAAATCTGCGAACAATAAACCATATTCTCTTTGTGCATCTGCTTCTATGTCTGGTGCAGCATATGCGATATCCAAACCTTCGTTAATTTGTTTTTTTATAGATTCTGTTTCTTCTTGAATAAAAGCATCATCAATAATTCCTTCGTTTTTCAAAAACAATTCAAAGTTAGCAACGGGATCTTTTAGTGCCCACTTATCTTGTATTCCTTCCGGGTAATATTTAGTTCCAGAAGCCTCTTCATGCCCTCTCATTCTATAAGTCATGCATTCTACAATAAATGGGCGCGGCTTTTTTGCAATCGAGCTTCTTACTTTACGAATGGTTTCATAAACATCAATAATGTTGTTTCCGTCTACCTGAACGGCTTCCATTCCATATCCAATTCCTTTATCAATAAATTGTTTACATCTAAATTGCTCGTTGGAAGGAGTAGATAAACCCCATTGGTTGTTTTCAATAATGAAAATTACGGGTAAGTCCCATACAGCTGCAACATTTAAAGCCTCATGAAAATCTCCTTCACTAGCTCCTCCATCTCCTGTAAATGCAATGGTTATCTTTTTATTCTTATCCAGCTTGTTTGCTAATGCAATGCCATCTGCAATGCCTAATTGTGGACCTAAATGTGATATCATTCCAACAATATGATCAGCTTTAGAACCAAAATGAAATGAACGGTCATGCCCTTTTGTATAACCATTTTCTTTTCCCTGAAACTGCATGAACAAACGATCCAATGGTAGGTTACGACTTGTGAAAACGCCTAAATTTCTATGCATTGGAAGCATAAATTCATCTTGGTCCATAGCTAATCCAACACCAACGGAGATAGCTTCTTGTCCAATTCCAGAAAACCACTTTGAGATTTTGCCTTGTCGCAAGAGGATCAACATTTTTTCCTCAATTAGTCTTGGAAGAAGAATTGCTTTATAAAAAGCTTCTAACTCTTTATCTGATAAAGAATTACGGTTGTATTTTAAATGTAATGTTTCTAATATCTCCATTTGTTTGTGTTTGGAGTGTCAAATGTATGTATTTGCAGATTTTACACTACTAAAAGTTTGTGTTAATTTATTAACCATTTTCAGAATTAAATTCAATAGCTATATTTATTGCAACCATTTTGTTTACATTCGCGTCAATATGACCTGCTCTTAAAAGGATTGTAAAGTTATGAAAAACACATTATTACTGTTATTATTTATTTTATGTAGTATGCCTATTTTTGCTACTCACTTTGTAGG
>CAWUXI010000146.1:0-11151 GCA_963926405.1 uncultured Flavobacteriales bacterium | reverse complement strand
GGCAGTCACACTACAATAAAACACTTTGAAACAATTGTCCCTGTCCTTATTAAATTAAAAGAAAAGTACAAAGGAAAAATAGAATTTAAAGTTATAGGTGACCCGATTTACCACAATAGTGATTTAGGTATTAATGGGATTGCTTGGGATAACAGCAAAGAAGTTGAGTTTTTTAACATGCTAGATATTGGTGTGATGCCGCTTCCTGAAGATGAATGGACAAAAGGAAAGTGCGGAATGAAGGGTCTTTTATATATGTCTGTAAATACACCCGCTGTAATGTCTTCCGTTGGGATGAATTCAGAAATTATAGAGAGTGGTGTAAATGGTTTTTTAGCTGATACAGAGGAAGAATGGTTTGTCGTTCTTTCGAAATTAATCGAAGATGACAATTTGCGAAAGTCAATTGGGTTAGCTGGGCGAAAAACGGTTGAAGAAAGATATTCGATGAATTCGCAAAAAGAGAAATATTTGCAATTATATTTATCTCTAATGAATTAGTAGGGATAAAACCCTAGTCGAATTTCACTAAAAATGCATCGCTGAAGGCAGATTGCCTAACCTCCTTTAAAGCCTGTTTGGCATCCTTTTTATCTTTATAGTTTCCAACATAATATTTGTAGTTAAATGGAGTAGTAGGGTTTTCTAATTTAACTTCTTCAATCACTTTGTTTAAAGTTGTGAAATTAGGGTTTGATAGTCCAACAGGCCCGGTAGATGCCATTATTTGAATTTTCCAGATGGGCACATTATCTTCAATAGGAGCTTCCTCTATTGGAGTTCTCATTGCAATATCGTGGTTTGTCTTTACAAAATTTCGAAATGACCTGAATATTGCCGAAACGATTAATTCTTGTCCTTTTTCACTGTTTAAGTATGCTTCTTCCTCTTTGTTACTCATAAAGCCAGTTTCAATAAGTATTGCTGGCATTTTACTGTCTTTTAAAACCTGTAAATTATAGCGTCTGTCGGTTTTTAGTTTTACGCCTCGACTATTTCTTCCAGCTTTATTTTTAAATTGAGATTCAACCATATTTGCAAGCTCTGAACTTTTTTTAGTATTTAAATTATGAATATGTGTTTCTGTTCCAAAAACTTCTGGCTTGGTCGATGAGTTGCAGTGAATTGAAATAAAATAATTTGCATTAATATCATTTGCGATTTTAATACGGTCTATTAATTCAATAAATGTGTCGGTTTTTCGGGTGTAAATTATTTCAACTTCATGACCTAGATACATTTCGACATATTCTCCAAATTGCAACGCCATCGACAGATTAAGGTCTTTCTCTTGTTTGAACCCTGTGTCTGAACGCAAATTCCCTGGGTCCGTTCCTCCATGACCGGCATCAATAACAAGTGTGATTTTATTTTGAGAAAACCCAACTGAAACTGAAATGATTAATAATAAAGTTAGTAATTTTTTCATGGTTTTAATCTTTAACAACCCTTGCATAATATTGAATTTTTGGTGTCCAATAACTATCGTTTTCAATATTACTAATCATAATACCTTTACTTGAAGAAGCATGAATCATAGAAATGGATGTGCCTTTTTCTGAAGAAATTATTCCAACATGTGAAATGTTTTTCTTGCCAGATCCAAAAAAGACTAAATCCCCTTTTCTAGCTTCACTCGATTTTATTTTTGAATAAGCATCTCCTTGGTTTTGAGCGGTTCGTGGAAGGTTATATCCATGGTATCTCATTACGTATTGTGTAAATCCAGAACAATCAAAACCTTGTTTTGAATTGCCTCCATACAAGTAGGGAATTCCTAAATAACTTTCAGCATAAGAAATAATATTGTCGCCTTGTACTGTTTTGTCGTATGTTGATGAAGATGTTTCTTCCTGTATAGTTGTATTTGCGGTTATTTCTTCAAATGCAATAGTGTTATTAAATAATTCTTTAAAGATGGCGTATGTTTCTAAAGCCTCTTTCTCACTTACTTTATTATTGAGGTATCTAATGTTATTTGCCATTCCAAGTTGCATGTCGTATATGTATATGTCAAATTTCAAACGAAATAATCCATCGAGATCTTGTTTCTTAAATTGTCTGTAATTATCATATGCATTACCTGCTGAGTATTTTTTGCTATTTTTTGCTAGTTGGTATTCGGCTAATGCATGAAATAGGATTAATGTCGGGCTATTTTTAAAATCGTCTGTTTTTAGTAGTTTATGCGCCTTTTTGTAAACCTTTTTATAATTTCCTTGGTCATAGTACATTTCAATATTGTCTAGGTTTTTGTTTTGAGAAAACCCTAGAATAGGAAATATCATTATAGGAATTAAAATGAAATGTAACTTCATACTTAACTGCATAAGGCAAAAAAAGATAATTAATGAATATATTTGTGTCAATTGAAAAATGTGTGCCAACAATTAAATGTTAATTTAGTTTGAGGAGAGTCTACTATTTTTCGATGCTTCAGGAAATCCATTGGTAGTGGATTTAGATATCTAGAATATGACTGTTATTCTTTTAAATGGAGAAACAATAAACTTAGGAAGCTAAAGTGCCTAAAGTAATTTTCGAAATAATGCTATGATTAAAACAAACTTATATGTGTAGTAATAAGCTAAGAATGGTTCAGCAATTTGTATGTATTCTTTTCCTTCTTCCTTATGGAGGTATAAGCCAAGAGGCAACATTAAAAAAGTTAGATAAGTACTTTCAAACAAGTCTGACAGCATGGAACATACCTGGAATGTCAATAGCAATAGTGAAAGATGACTCTCTTGTTTTTGCTAAAGGATATGGAGTTAGAGACATTGCCACAAAAGAAGCTGTTGATGAAAACACGCTGTTTGCGATTGCTTCAAATTCTAAATCTTTCACTTCTGCAGCTTTAGCAATTTTAGTGGACGAAGGGACATTGAAATGGGACGATAAAGTAATAGACTACTTATCCTACTTTAAGCTTTATGATCAATATGTAACGCAATCTATGACAATTAGAGATTTGCTTTCTCACAGAAGCGGATTGAAAACATATAGTGGTGATTTAATTTGGTATCGGTCTTCTCATAGCAGGGAAGAAGTAGTTAGAAGAGCACGTTTTTTGGAGCCGAAATATTCATTTAGAACGGAATTTGGTTACTCTAATATAATGTACTTAGCGGCTGGGGAAATCATCCCTATAGTTAAAAACGCTTCATGGGATGATTTTGTCAAGAATAGATTTTTTGACCCTCTTGGTATGAATAGAACTTTCACTTCCGTAAAAGACATTGAGAGTATTGATAATGTGGCTATGCCTCATAAAAAAATCAATGGAATCAATGTTAACATAGGGTATTTAAATTGGGATAATATTGGGCCTGCAGGAAGTATTATTTCTTCTGCGAAGGATATGTCTAAATGGTTAAAATTACATCTTAATTATGGTGTTGTAAATAATAAAGTCATAATATCTGAAGAACAAATAAGAGAAATGCGTCATCCGCATGTTAGTAAAAGAGTGGGAGCTGGAAGTGAATCTTTATGGCCAACAAAACATTTTAGTGCTTACGGATTAGGTTGGGACCTTTTTGACTACAATGGATATAAAATAGTAACTCACGGAGGAGATTATGATGGAATGATTTCTCAAACAGTTATGGTTCCAGAGTTAGGTTTGGGGTTTGTTATTTTAACTAATGTTACAAACTTATTGCCTTCGGCATTAATGTTTTCAATTTTGGATGAATATACAGGAATGCAAGAAAATAATGACTGGGCAGATTTGTTTCTGGAGTTTGAGACAATTGGAAAAGAAGTGGAAGTAAGAGAAGAGTACAGCAATGCTCAAAAGAGAGTTCCGAATACTGAACCAACTTTATCATTAGAAAAGTACGTTGGCGAATATTATGGCGAAATTTACGGGAAAGCAGAAGTTAAGCAAATTGATGAGTATTTACATGTTCAGTTTCTTCCAACTCCCGTTTTTCATGGAAAACTATCTCATTGGCATTATGATACCTTTACGATAGAAATGACAGAGGTGCCATCTTTGAAAAAAGGAAAATGTAGTTTTGTTATTGATTCTCAGGGAGAGGTAGAAGAAATGAGAATTGACATACCTAATCCAGATTTTGATTTTACAGAATTAGAGTTTAAAAAAATAAAATGATAAAACTAGATATTTTGGCTTTCGCCGC
Source organism: uncultured Flavobacteriales bacterium (assembly GCA_963926405.1). Taxonomy (GTDB): domain Bacteria; phylum Bacteroidota; class Bacteroidia; order Flavobacteriales_D; family Parvicellaceae; genus CALSMU01. The sequence continues at coordinate 7,003 of CAWUXI010000146.1, read as the reverse complement.
GCATCCAGATGATGTTGAATTAGCTGCTTCTGGCACTTTAATAACACATATTAGTCAAGGTAAAAAAGTAGGAATTGTAGATTTAACTAAAGGAGAGTTGGGTAGTAGGGGTTCCGCTGAATTACGCGCAAAGGAAGCCTCAATTGCATCTGAATTAATGCATATTGATGCTAGGGTCAACTTGGATTTAGGGGATGGTTTCTTTAATAATACAGAAAAAGAATTGTTGAAAGTAATTGAGCAAATCAGGCATTTTCAACCAGACGTTGTTTTGTGCAATGCTCATTCCGATAGGCATCCAGATCATAGCAGAGGAAGTGAGTTGGTTTCAAGAGCTTGTTTTTTAGCAGGTTTAAATAAGATTGAGACAAAACTCAATGGAGAACAACAATCTCATTGGCGACCCAAGTCAGTTTTTCATTATATACAAGATAACTGGATCGATCCTGATTTTGTAATTGATATTACCGAAGCGTTTGAGGGGAAAATGGAAGCTATTAATGCGTATAGTTCTCAGTTCTTTAATCCAGAAAGTGAGGAGCCTGCGACTCCGATTTCATCACTTGAATTTATGGAAAATATTAAAGGTAGAGCACTTGCTTTTGGAAGGCTAATTGGTGTGAGATATGGTGAAGGATTTACAGTTGAAAGAGCGCTAGGAGTAAAAGATCTTACCACATTAAAATAAATATGTTGAGAAGTCGTTTTTTACATTATAGTAGTTAATCAATATAATACCTACTATTGTTATAAATAATAAAATTAAAATGAAAAGAATATTTCTAATAGCCTTTGCGGCAATAGCGATTGTTTCTTGTGAAAGTGCAGAAACAGCAGAATTAATTGATGGTACATTAATTACAGGAACTGAAGATAAGGATAATGAGATATTATTTTTGAAACAACAATTAGCAGATAATGACTCTACGATGAACTCTTATTTTTCTTATGTAAATGAAATTCGAGAGAACTTACATATGATATCTAAGGAGCAAAATATAATTATTAATCTTCAAGGAAATCCAGAGGAGATTAATGTTGATAATATTGATTTAATAGAGGAGCTAAAAACACTAGGAGCATTGATGTCTGAAAATGAAAATAAAATTAAAAAATTGAAAGCAGCTTTAAAAAACTCTGGTTACCAGATGGGGGAGTTTGAAGAAATGATAATGTCATTAACTGAAGAGGTTGAAATGAAAAATAGGGAGATTTTTCAATTACAGCAAGAACTAGAAAATTTAGATGGTGCTTTTTCAGAATTATTTGTTGCTTTCGAGAAACAAACAGAAGAATTTGACGCCATAAAGGATGAGTTGAATACGGCGTATTTCACTTATGGTTCTAAAAGCGAATTAACGGATAACGGCATTATCACGAAAGAAGGTGGGTTTATTGGGATTGGTAAAATCAATAAATTAAAAGGCGATTTTAACAAAACTTACTTTACTGAAGTTAAAATATCTGAATTAACTGAAATTCCATTGGGTGTGAAAAAAGCTGACATTATTACGACCCATCCGTCTGATTCTTATGAATTAATAGGGGGAGATGTAATTGAAAAAATTGTAATTAAAGATGCGGTAAAATTCTGGGGAGCATCAAAGTATTTGGTAGTTGTTGTGAAGTAATTACAATTAGATAAATAAACTACATAGGTGTTTACTTCAGTTGTTTTATGCAATAAAATAATTGATAAAAAGAGTGTTGACTGTTTTGACCTCCTTCGTTTAAAGCTTTAACCCTCTTTTGTCTAATAATGGTTTAATGTGTTTTTCTAAATTTGAATAGTAAAAGTTCTTAACTTCTTCACTGAATTCTTTTTCTCCTTCACCAGAATTTCCGGACCTAATAAACTTCGTGTAATCAAAGTTTTTATGATCTGGATCTTTTCTTTCTCCAAATTTATCCTGATATTGCCTCATATACTCAAGTGAAGTTTTCTTTATCACTCTATCCATGTCAACATTTGAAAAATCAATGTTAAGAAAATTGCAGATTCTTTTTGTAGTATTCTCTTTTTCTTTAACTAACTCGTTGTATGTGATGAAAAGAATATCTTTTTTCTTTTTATTTTCTAACCATGGATCATTAAAATAAAACCAGTTGCCGTTGTCATTTTTCATTTTTCCTTGAGAAAACTGCTCTAACGATAAATCAGGGTTTCCGTAACTAACTTTTTGTTGGTATAAGGAGTACATGGCGTCCAGTCCGTTCCTTATCACAAAAATAACTTTACCATTTACCATCGGGTCAAATTCCTTGTATGGGTCGTGTGTTTTAATGATTCTAGGCTTGGTAAGCTCTTTATTAGCTTTAATTCCTTCGTATACGTCATTTTTAATCCAGGGTGAAACATCGCCCAAATGGTCAAAATTGTATTCACCATTGGTAGTTATTTGATAGAGCATCATCTGTAAAAGGGTAGTGCCAGATCTTGGATAGGTTACTATATATATATCAGATTTATCAAATCCAAAATCGTCCATGTAGATTTTGTATGTGATATGTTTTTTCAGTTGCAGAAATCGATTAATCCATCGATCTACAAATCTTGACAACCAATTGAGTATTTTTCTGTACATAATTTTTGTTAAACTAAAAAGCCGAAACAATTAAGATTCGGCTTTTTATAAAGTAATTAAAAAGAAGATATTAATCTAATTCACAGTCATTAGTGTAAGTTACAGGAACTGTTGTCCAGGTGCCACCAGAGTATGTCTGAGTTGTGCCATCTCTCTCTGTAGAAACGCAATTAGCTTGCGCTGCTTTTTTACTAACATCTTTAATTGTCGTTTCATTAACATAAGCATCAGTTGAAAGACTATTTGTAGAAGTACATGCGCATGTAAAATCTTTTTTACAAGAAGAGCTAAACAATGCTGTGCTGACAGCTCCCAATAAGTATAAATATTTTTTCATTTTATTTAAGTTTTATTATTTTAATTCACAATCTTGTGAGTAAGTATATGTGTATGTAGTAGTTCCATAAGTATAAGTATATGTCTGCTCCATGTCTAAACAATTCGATTTAGCTGCGTGCTTAGAAGCCTCCTTAATAGTAGTTTCATCTATGTCGACATTTGGCGAAGTAATTCCGTTGTACGTGTATGATGTTGTGCATTCACACGTGTAGTCTTTTTTGCAAGATGTTGTAAACAGTACTGCAAATAATCCTGAAAATAAGTAAATCGTTTTTTTCATAATAAATTCGGGTTTAAATAGTTGTTATTTAAGTTCGCAAGAGCTTGTGTAAGTAGTTATACTAGTTCCATTTGTATAATCAGACTCTGTAGTAACGCATCTAGCTTTTGCATGTGTTTTTTTAGCATCTTTTATGGTAACTTCAGAAACAGTTGCCGACGTACTATTTGAACTTGTTTGTGTACACTCACATACAAAGTCTTTTGTGCAAGAAGAGAAAAGTAAAGTCGTTCCTATTGCAGCAATTAAAAGTAAATTTGTTTTCATTAGTGGAATTTTAAGTTGTTAAGTAGGCCCAAATATAAAATATTTTTTGAGAAAACAGCAAAATCATGTCATTTTTTAAACAACATAATGCTCTCTACATGAGAAGTATGTGGGAATTGATCCACCAAGCTAAATTTCTTTAATTCGTATCCAGCGTCTCGTAATTCAACTCTATCGCGAGCTTGCGTAGCAGGATTACAACTTACATAAACAATACGTTTAGCGCCTAAATCGATTACCTTTCTTAAAGTTTTAGGAGCAATTCCAGCACGGGGTGGATCCAAAACAATTGTACCGATTTTACCTTCGTATTGTGGGTATTCTTTTAAAAATTTACCAACATCAGCAGCGTAGAAATCAATATCATTAATACCGTTCAATTTTGCATTCCGTTTAGCATTTTCTATGGCAGAAGCAACAATGTCGACGCCTATAATTTTAGTGTTTTTTGTTTTTGAAGCTAGTATTTGCCCAATGGTTCCGGTACCACAGAATAAATCCATCACAACTTGATTTTCTATGTCATTGTCTTCAAAGGTATAATCAACCACTTTTTGGTACAATTTTTCAGCACTTGCAGGGTTGGTCTGAAAAAAGCTTTGCATACTTATTTCGAATTTCAATCCTAAAATACTTTCAATAATGGTTTCGTTTCCATAGACTAATCCACTAGGGCCTTGCTCTAGTTTAGCTCTATCAGCAACATCATCATTAATAGTATGAATAAAACCAGCAAGTCGATTACCTAATAGTTCTTTTAAAAAATTTGCAAAAGCTTTTTTGTCAAACTTATCGGAATCAGTCGAAGTGGTAACAAGGTTAAGTAATAACTCATCATTTGAAAAACTCTTACGTACGACTAAGTGCCGGTAAAAGCCTTCTTTCTTTGGCGGGTGCCATGCTGGTAGACCTGTTTTTTCTAAGTAGATTCGAATATCTTTTAAAGAATCCTCTAATTGTTTATCAAACAATCCTGAATCCTTATCCAAATTTTCAACTTTCCACCAAGTTCCAGTGTGCTTAAAGCCAAATCCAAAGTCGTCGTGTTCTTCATTGGTGTTAATGTCATGTCGAATTACCGAAAATGAATACTCCATTTTATTACGGTAATTATATACCTCTGGAGATTCAATGTATTCGTCAAAGAGTTCTTCTGTATTGTCTATTTCACCAATCTTTCTAAACAAGTCTAAAGCAGTTAGTTTCTTGTACTCTTGCTGTTTGCTAATAGGTAAGGTAATGTAAGGCGCTCCTGAAATGGGCTGGAAAGGAACTTCAATCTCATCTGGAGATGGTGTAATAACTTCAATTTTGCGCGCTTCCGCAAAACGCTTTTTCATTTTCATTACTTTGGCCTTAACTGTTTGACCAGGGATACCGTTGATAACAAATATCACGAAATCACCATTTTCCGTTTGTACTCGGCTAATTCCTTTTCCTCCAAAGGCCATGTCATGAATTTCTAATTCAATAATATCCCCTTTTTTAAAATTCATTTGAAGCTAGTTTAAAATCAGATGTTGTATGGAATGTGATTGCTGGGTAGTCTCCTTGCGCTTGAGTAAGCAGGAATGGGGAATCTGCTAAGAAAACAGGGTTTTCATCTTTGTCGTATCCAATGTTGTTGACTTTTCTTCTGATAAACTCATCTAATTGAGTTTGATCGGTAGTAGTCATCCAGCATGCTTTATGATGCGGCTTGGGGCGGAAACTTACTGTAGCTGCGTATTCGTGCTTCAGTCTATATTGAATAACTTCAAATTGCAATTCTCCAACAGTCCCAATAACTTTTCTATTGCCTGGTTGTATTACAAATAACTGTGCAACACCTTCATCGGTTAACTGTGATAATCCTTTCTCCAATTGCTTAGATTTCATTGGGTCATCGTTTTGCACTTCTTTAAAAAGTTCTGGAGAGAAACTTGGAATTCCTTTGTACATCATTTTCTCCCCTTCGGTAAGTGTATCTCCAATTTTAAAGTTACCTGTGTCGTATAGCCCTATAACATCACCTGGGTAGGCTATGTCTATTACTTCCTTAGAAGACGCCATAAAGCTAGTAGGGTTGGGGAACTTAAATTTCTTGTCCAATCTTATATGTTGGTAAAATGTATTGCGTTTAAAGACTCCCGAAACGATTCTTAAAAAGGCAATTCTATCCCTGTGTTTAGGGTCAATATTTGCATGTATTTTAAAGACAAACCCACTGAATTTTTTCTCATCTGGTGTTACCAATCTTGTGTCAGATTCTCTGCCACGTGGAGTAGGAGATATTTCAGTAAACCCGTCTAGTAATTCTTGAACACCAAAGTTATTTAGAGCAGAACCAAAAAAGACAGGAGCTACATCTCCGGAGAGATAAGTGTTGATGTCAAAAGGGTCGTAAACTCCGTTTACCAATTCTACTTCTTCGCGCAGCATAGTAGAATCTTCTTCACCTATGTAATCCTCCAATTGTTTATCATCGATTCCATCAATTGATATTACATCGGTTTCGATACCTGTTTTATTCCCCGAAAACAAGTTTAAGCTATTTTTATAGAGATTAAAAACACCTTTAAATGTGGCTCCAATACCAATTGGCCAACTCATTGGACGCACTTTAATTTTTAGTTTTTCCTCAATTTCATCTAATAAGTCGAATGAATCTCTCCCTTCTCGATCCATTTTATTAATAAAAACAATAACAGGCGTATTTCGCATGCGACATACTTCCATTAGTTTTTCTGTTTGTCCCTCAACACCATTGGCGCAATCAATTACCATAATTACGCTATCCACAGCGGTAAGTGTTCTGTAGGTATCTTCAGCAAAATCTTTGTGACCAGGAGTATCTAAAATATTTATTTGCTGTCCATTATAAGAAAAAGCCATAACGGAAGTAGCGACAGAAATACCTCTTTGCTTTTCAATTTCCATAAAATCAGAAGTTGCAGTCTTCTTAATTTTATTGTTTTTAACTGCTCCAGCAGATTGAATTGCCCCTCCAAATAACAAAAGTTTTTCAGTTAAAGTAGTTTTACCAGCATCTGGGTGACTAATAATTCCAAAGGTTCTTCTCTTTTTAATCTCTTCTATAAAGCTCATTAAATCTCAATTAATTAAGGTGCGCGAAGATATTGTTATTTAAAGTAAGAAACAAGACGAATGAAATAATCAAATATGTGTCAATAACAATTACGCTAAAAAGCGTTTTTTGCTTCAGCAAGATATGATTTTTTAGCGATTGTTATAACCATATCTTCCTTTTCACACACACACACACACAATTTGGTTTATTTATTTATTTATTTTTGTCTTCTAAATATTAAATATGTTAAATATGAAAAGACACACACTCGTGCTATTTTCGCTTTTAGCTACGGGTATTGTGTCAGCACAGGAAGTCGTATCCACACAAGGAGATTCATACTCCAATACAAGTGGAAGCATAGACTTTACCCTAGGCGAAGTGGTTATAGCCACCGGAACCGATGGAACCAGCGACCTTACGCAAGGTTTTCATCAAACCAACTGGAACTTTTTAGGCGTG
>CAWUXI010000145.1:0-36146 GCA_963926405.1 uncultured Flavobacteriales bacterium | reverse complement strand
TTTTCAGTTAATGAAATCTGTAGCACGCTCGCATGGCTTGAAAGTCAATAAATATGTTGATGAACGAAAAGACTTTGATAAATCGGCAATGGGGGCAGCTCATCTTTTGCGTACTACATGTGTCCCAGCAGCTAAACGGATATTAAATAAGCACAACTTATCGTATAACGAATCAGATTTATGGTTTCGATTATTTGTGCTGCATATTTACCATGCTGGTGCCGGAAATGTAGGCGGCTTAATAGATAGTCTTCAGCCAAAAAACGGCGGGCAGGAACTAATAACTCTTATGTGGCAAAGTGAATGGGGTGGATTTAAAAATGCTTCTCAAAATTATTCCCAGGTAGCACTTGCATCACTACTTCAGTTGCAAGAATTGATTTACGAAAAATGTGATTACATTTTTGAATGTAAAGCGTTTTAAGAACCCGCCTTAAATGCCTAATTTCGCCGTATGACAAAACTCGTCAATCGGATTGCATTATTTGTATTTATCGCAGTTGCAATTGCAGCATGGATCACTTACCACGAAGAAATGGACATAGTAGTGCCTTATCTTAAACAGGTGTTTTTAGCTATTGCTATTTTCATGTTCATTTTATTATTTTTAAAAGCGAACTACAGGTGGCAAGCATCTTATCTCGCTAAAAAAGCTCCAAATTCTTTTATAATTAGCAGACAAGGAATGAAAAAAGCGATTGTTTATGAATCCATAAACATCGGGTTTTATGCGTATTTATCTATCATGCTTTTGTTATATGTAAATGAAGGTTTTATTATCGGAATACTTATTGGGCTATACTTTTTAGAGGGTTTTGTTAACCTTGTTCAAAATTTGTTTAGTGCCGGCTATAGAACACTTATTCAAGAAAATGCCATTACGGTTGTGTCTAATTACATCACAATAATTCCAATGAAAGAGATTGTTAAGATTCAAAGTAGTCATCGAGATATTCGCTTCTTAGATAAGAATAATAAAACATTTTTATTGGACATTGACTCAATAAAGACAGATCAACATGAAGCGTTTATTGGACAAGTAAAAGCAATAGCAAGACGTAAAGACATTTATTATGATATTGCTTTTACGCGAGAGGATATTCATCACGGTTAAATTCCTCTAATTATTGGCATAAAAAACCCTTTTTTTCAGACAGGCTTTTGAAGGGTGGGATGAAGTATTTATTTACTTTTCGAATAAACTTTCAAGGTTATTAAAAGCCTTGAATTCGAGCGCGTTTCCAAATGGATCTAAAAAGAATAAAGTTGCTTGTTCTCCTGGTTCTCCTTTAAACCTAACATAGGGTTCAATTAAGAACTTAGTGTCTATATTTTTCAGGTTCTCAGCAAGTATATTCCAATCATTCATTGACAGAACTACGCCAAAATGAGGAATAGGGACTTGGTGTCCATCAACAGCATTATGCACGTTGTTGATTTGCATCGTTCTATCTTCATGCGTAACTAATTGGTGTCCATAAAAATTCCAATCAATCCACTTTTCAGAAGATCTTCCTTCTTCTAGCCCTAAAGAATTTCCATAAAAGTCTCTTGCTTTTTGAATATCGGAAACAGGTATAGCTAAATGAAAAGGCCTTAAACTCATATTTTACAGAACTAGTTAATTAAAAATAAAATGGCAAAGAAAATGATTAGGGTTTTTCATCTAGTTACAAATAATAATTTGAGAGTAAATGTAGCGAATAATAAAAGGGGTGTGGATTTTTTATTACAAACTATTATTTTTGGTTACAGATCAATAGTCACAAACAACTGTGTAAAACCAATTGTTTACAGCTAATTACGTTAGGTTGATTTACTTATTTTCGAATATATTAATAATGCATACTTGTAAAATGAAAAATATTCTATTGCTATTTGGCCTTATAACTCTTTGGGGCTGTTCTGATGTTGATTCTGATGCAAGCGAAAACGAAGTAGTTGAAATCACTCCAGAAGTAATCAGAGATACTGTATTTATGTATGGCCTAAACGTAGATGAGTTTTTTATTGACAGTGGAATAGTGCAACTGAATCAAGGGTTAACACATATTCTTCCAAAATATGGAATTGGCCAGTCAACTATTTTCAAAATTGCAGATGCATTCGATTCCATTTTTGATGTTCGTAAAATAAAGCCAGACCATCCGTATTATGTTTTTAGCACAAAAGATTCGAATAAAACCACAAAGTGTTTTATCTATGAAAAGAACGCAATAGAATATGTTGTTTTCAATTTTGAAGATTCTTTAAACGTTTCCATTTTAGAAAAAGAAGTAGAAGTAGTTGAAGAGTCTGCAGGGGGTGTCATTACTTCTAGTCTGTGGAATGCGTTTATTGATAACGACTTGAGTCCAGCTTTGGTTATGGAGTTTTCAAAATTGTTTGCTTGGTCCATTGATTTCTTTGGAATCCAAAAAGGAGATTATTTTAAGGTAATGTATGAAAACAAATATGTGGAAGGGCAAAGAATCGGAGTTGGAAATGTAAATGCCGTTTTGTTTAATCATATGGGTAACGATCATTATGTGTTTTACTATGAATCCGACACTGCTGAAATGAGCTATTATACTGAGAAAGGCGAAAGTATGAAAAGAGCTTTATTATCAGCGCCCTTGGAATATAGTCGTATATCTTCTAAATTTTCTCATAGCCGATTTCATCCAGTCCATAAATATTATAGGCCGCATCATGGTGTAGATTATGCTGCGCCAATTGGCACTGAAGTTGTTGCTACTGGCAGTGGTAAAGTCATTTATGTTGGTTGGGCAGGAGACGCTGGAAGATTAGTGAAGATTAAACATACTACAGGGGATATCGTAACTAAGTACATGCACTTAAGTAAGTTTGGTCCAGGAATTAAAAAAGGCGCTACTGTAATGCAAGGGCAAAAAATTGGAGAAGTAGGTAGTACAGGAGCTTCAACAGGGCCGCATTTAGATTATAGAATCTTTATTCATGGTAAAGCCGTGGATCCTCTAAAAATTGACATTCCTTCATCTGATCCATTAGAGGATAGTGCTTTGGTGGAATATTTGGAATATATTGCTAGTATACGACTTGAACTAGATGGAATTGAAGCAAAAAAAACACCAGTGCAGCAAGTGGATGAAAAGTAATATCCTTTTCGGGCTTATTCTGTTATTTCGTTTTGTTTCTTTTGGACAAACTGATTTTGAAATACTCAAAGATTATATCCCTTTTGCGCATACTTCGTTAGAAACACATCCAATCATTACCATAAAGGTTCATGTGCATGTTATTCAGCGTTATGAAGATAATCCTCAAAATATTACCGAAAACGATCAAGGATACATCGAGAAACAGTTTGATTGGATAAATAAAATGTATTCGACATTTTCAAATCCAACATTATTGTTAGAATCTGGAGAAATGCCATTTATTCCCGATTCTAGAATTCGATTTCGCTTAGATACTGTTCAATTTCATATTGATTCTTCTGACTGGGATAGAATAAGAACTGTTTTACATATGAGTGGCGGAGCACCCTGGGAAATAGATACAATTGATTTTAAACGGAACGAAATTGGCATTAAGGGCAATCTCGTAAATCGATTCCCTCAAGCCGTGGATAGTATATCAGTAATAAAATCGTCTGGTAATAATGGTATATATTCATTAATTTCTAAGAGACAAAAGGATGGCGTAACATTTTTAAAAATCAAAGAGAAGCTCGTTTCTCAGGAGGGAGATGGAAGACTCACTTTCTTTAAGAAACAGGATGTAAATTGCTCTCAGGATATTTGGGAAAAATACACCAAATCGGATAAAAATGCTTTGCATATATTTTATACGGGAAGTTCTAGAGTTAAAAGCTCATTTGGTTGTGGGCCGTCTCCTTTTTTTTTAAACGTTTCTAATATCGATCAAAAGCAAGGATATGCAGTTGCATTATTGTCAGGTCATGAATTGGGCCATTGTTTGGGACTAAATCATACAGATTATCCGCAGTTTTCAGATTTACCAAAAAATGATAAATTTGGTTGGATCGACTGTAATAGTGAAAATACCAGTAATAATATAATGGGATACAACAAATGCAGAAGGTACCTTTCTCCATTGCAAGTTGGACATTTACATAAACGATATACAACGGATACAATTCTAATAAAAACAACTACAGCAAACGAGTATGATACGTCTTATAATGTTGAGGTTTGGAATGATACATACTGGAACAAAGCTATGCTGATAAAAGGAGATATTGTCGTAAGAAAAGGGGTGGTTTTAACAATACATAATAATGTTAGCATGGCTTCTGGAGCAGTTATTTATATTGAGAAAAAAGCAAAGCTAATTATTGATGGCTCTCAAGTTGCCAATTACTTTGGGGATAAGTGGGGAGGTGTGGTTATATGTAAATCATATGAAAGAAAGATGAAGTCTGCCAAAAAGAAGGAGAAAAAGGGTGAGTTGATTTTAAAAAATGGAGGAAAGTTATTGGGACATTAAGCTAATAGACACTAGCTTGTTGAATTATCCTTCAATTTCAATTTCCACTTTCTTTTTTTCTACTTCCTCAACTCCTAATTTTTTTAAAAATTTGTTTAAACCTTTGGATTTATCTTTCTTTTTCTTCTCTTCGGTTTCGTCAGTTTCCTTCTCAGTTCTTAAGTCTGGTTCGTTGTCAAACTCATCCCATTCCACTTCAAAAGTTGCTTTTGTTTTATCTTCAAACGGAGTTTGTATTGCGCTGTCTTTTTTAAAGAGGCCAAACTCTTGTTTTAAGAGGGATTTCAATTCTTGTTTTTCCTCATTGATAGCTTCTTTTCTAGCTGTTTTCTTTTCTTTCTTATCGAGTTCGTATTTTAAGTCAGATAAGTTCCCATACATGTGCAGAAATAGTTTAGCACCTAGCCCATCATCTTTAATTGGCCCAAATTCATCTTGATTTTTATTCTGCACTAGAACATCATTTAGCCTGAAGTTAAGGTGGTAATCTACGTTATCATCAAAGCTATGAATCCCAGAAATATTGAGGTCCATTACATTGGTAGATAAGGTTGTCTGAGGTATATGAATTTTTCCTTTGTCAATAATTATTTTATTTTCAAGATTTTCAAACTTGACATGTCTCATCTTTTTCTTTAATAATTTAGTGTCAATAACTGTTTTGACAATATTGTTGGATTCAAAATAGTCCGCAATCTCAAGTAATGTTGTTTGATTTATTAACTCACCTTTCTTAATTGAAAATTTAGCTACAGAATACAAACGGTCTATGTCTATGTTCATGTTTCCATCAACCACAGTAGCCAGACTGATTTGAACTGTAGTTTTTCCTTTAATATTTTTATAGGTTAGAAATGTTTGTCCAAAGTCGTTAAATTCTATGAAGAAATTTTGAATGTCGATATTGTTTGCCTCGGCGTCAATAGTCCAAAAGAACGAATTAGCATCAGTTTGCTCCATTTCGGAACTTACCATATAACTTCCTTTGTTAGCGTTGAAGGTTATATTTTTTCCAGTAAGTTTCTGATTTTGATAAGTAACAATCCCCTTTAAATTAGTTGCCGTAAATTTCCCATACGTCAATTCGCTAATATGAGACCTAAGATTGAAGTTTATATTATCTGGGAATTTTAATGGGGTTGGTTCTCCTGATGCTGATGGTATTGGGCCTCCCATGATTTCGTTTAAATTGACAGATTTTGAGCGAAAATCAGTTTCAATTACTAATTGTTCATCCTCGAATAGTAAAAAGGGTATAATATTTCTTATTATACCATCAGCTTTAAATTGAGTACTAAGCACGGAGCCTGTTAAATCACTGAAAGCTGCATCGTTCTTTTTTAATGATAGATTTCCATTTAAATCTTTAAAGGATAGATGGCTGCTTATTGTTTTGAGAGAGATATTTTCCATCTTAATGAATCCATTGGACGTTTTTATTTTAGGTTTTGCGCCATTGGCTGTATTGAATATACCTGCGAACTCAACCTCGAATGAAGCATTTCCGTCAAGAGTTTCAATTTTCCCAGAATTAATAAACTGTTTTATTTTCACCATGGAAAGTTTTCCGCTTAAGTCCGCTTCAACATATGGATTTTCAAAATTTGAAACGAGGATATTGCCTTTTATCATACCGGTTTCTAGCACGCCATTGATGTTCTTAAATGTAATTTCTTCTTTATTTTTTTTATTTCGGCTTTCGAAATGGCCCTCTAGAGATAATTGATTTAGATGAGCTCCTGTTGTTTTTTCCGTGATACTGCCATTACTAAGAGTAAAATCGGAAATTATCTTGGGGGAAGACTCTTTACTGATAAGACCTTCGATTCTCGTTTCAAAAAGAATCATTCCACTAGCTTTGTATTCAGAAAGGGCTGCGAAATACTCTTTTGGAAAAATAGAAAAGGCTGTTTGAAGATCAATATTTCTTCCTTTTATGTTTAAATTGATAATGGAAGAATCTTGTTTGTTGGAGTACTGTCCTTCCATGTCAAACAACAGATTCTCAACAGAAAACTCCGCTTTTTTTAATTGATATAAGCTACTGTCAGTATTAATGTTTAATACAAGGTTTGCAGCGGCATTTTTATTTTCCACGTATTTTACAGAGTTGCTTTTTAACTGATTGATATGAAAATTGGATGTGGCAGAAAGTTCATAATTACTTTGAGAGAACTTGCCGGAAAAATTTATATTTTCACTGTTGATATTGAAATATTGCTGCGTGCTTTGATTGGAATAGCTTAATCTAATTTTATCAAACGAAACTTCTTCCAGAGCAAATGCGAATTTGTCTTTCTGTTGATCTAAAGTATCCTGTTTTAGTATTAGGTAATTTTCATTACCTAAAGAATCAATACGCAGCTTAATAACCGCATTTTCTGCTTTAACTTGGTCCACTGTATAATCTCCGTTGAGCATGTCCCAGAAATTAAAATTCATATACAAATGCTGGGCATACAGTAAGGTGTCACTATTGCCTGTGTCCGATATGAATAGTTTGTTAAATCTCAAAGAGGCCGAAGGGAACTGTGAAAATAGAGTTAGCTCGATTTCTTCAACCGCTACGGGAACAGCTAAATTTTTATTTAGTTCTTGAACCGCGTATTGTTTTATTTCGTCTTCGTAGAGGTATATAATGAAGGCAGTTATTCCAAACAGTAAGGCAAGGGATAGCCCTATTCCAGCTATTAATCTTTTTGCCCATTTATACCACATTTTTTCTATTTTATAGAAGCTTTTGGTGAATCATTTTCGAATGATAAAATTACTTGGATAAAATGGCTTATTTCTTTAGTGAAGGTATACTTATTAACGAATAAGTATTAATTGAACGGAAGTATTACAAATATATTTTCTAATTCGGATAATTGAATTAGAGTTTTATGAGAAATTGCTCTTTAATTCAAACACGGTTATTTCAGGCCAAATACCAATTCGTCCAGGATATCCTAAGAACCCAAATCCTCTGTTGACGTATAAATACTGTCCATTTTCTTCATAAAGACCTGCCCATTTATTATACCGATACTTTACAGGACTCCATTTAATTCCAGGGATTTCTATTCCCATTTGCATGCCATGTGTATGTCCGCTAAGCGTAAGATTTATGTTTTTGGAGTGCGGTAGGGTTTTTTCTTCCCAATGGTCTGGATCATGAGACATAAGAATCGTAAAATCGTCATTGTTTATGCCTTTCAATGCCTTATTCAAGTCTCCATATGCAGGGAATGGTGGTTTCCCCCAGTTCTCTACGCCTACTATTTGAATTTTCTCCTCGTTTCTGCGTAGAGAAATTCTTTGATTGTTTAGCACAGAAAAGCCCATGTCGGCAAGGTGTAGTTTTATCGATTCAGTATTTTCAAGTTTTTCTTCTTCTGATTTCCAATTTACATACTCCCCGTAATCATGATTTCCGAGAACGGCAAACTTTCCCATAGGAGCATGCAGGTCTTTCAATAAATGCTTATATGGTTCTATTTCTTCGGCAAGGTTGTTAACTAAGTCCCCTGTGAATAAAATTAAATCAGGGTTTTGATCTTGCATCATTTTAACTCCTCTCGCTACTG
Organism: uncultured Flavobacteriales bacterium; assembly: GCA_963926405.1. Lineage (GTDB taxonomy): Bacteria > Bacteroidota > Bacteroidia > Flavobacteriales_D > Parvicellaceae > CALSMU01. Next base: position 28,104 of record CAWUXI010000145.1, on the reverse strand, counting down.
CATCAATATTGTCGAAACTTCCAGAATGAAAATCAGATATTTGAACAATCTTTAATCCATCAAATTCATTAGGCAAGTCTGTAAAAGTTAGCGATTGTCTATGAATTTTAAAGTCATATTTCCCCTTTAGGATTCCATATAAAAACCCTGTGAAGGTTATTGCCGCAACTCCCAAGCCGATTTGAGTAATAAACTTCCTGCGACCTTCAATTTCTATTGGCACTGAATTTTTAGAAAACCAAATGCTGATTTTTTGGATACAAAATTTTACAAACCTAAACGAGTCACCCAGAAATAGACTGCTAACAAAAATAATTTTGGTAATTACCAGAGTAAACATTATTCCAATCAGTAGGTTGGACCAGTAGCCCATGATAGCATTTCCTCCTACAAAAACAACTCTCATGGAAATTACTCCTACAACTATCAATACTATACTCATGGCGTATATAATAAGCGCAATTGTTCTTTTCCTACCTTCTGGAAAGGCAGTGTTTAAACCATAATAAGTATAAGCTTCAATACCTAAAACGAGTAATAATACAATTATAAAAAAGATAGTTCTTGTCATGTTATTTAACAATACACGAATTAGACTATGCCATATTGTAAATAAGTAAAATTTGAAGAAGATTCACTTATTTTATAGTGGATGCTTCTTTTATTTTTTCCAGGATATTAAAAACGGCCGGACAAACTTCAGCGTTTTTTAAGGTTAAGTCGAAAATACTCTTTTGGTGTCTTATGTCTGTGTGAGGATAGTCTTGACATGCTTTTGGCCTTGCTTCGTAGATTGAGCAACTATTGTCTTCTGCTAAGAAAACACATGGGACTTCTTTTGGTGTGAAAAAATTGTCTTCATCAAACATTAAATATTTTTCAATAAAAGCACCAGGTTTCATCTTAAGGTGATGAGAAACGTTCTCTATATCTCTTTGGGTATAAATTGGACCAGTAGTTCTACAACAATTCCCACAACTTAAGCAATCTGTACATTCGAAAACTTCTTCATGGGCGTCTCGAAAGAGTGCATCAACTTTGCCGTGTTTTTCTTTTTTAAGCGCTTTTAACAGCGCTTTATGCGATTTCTTATGGGATTTAGCCTTTGAAATCTGTTCGATATGATCAAATTTTTTCTCCATATTGGTTTAATAACCACATTTTTTCCGAACACGTTTAAGGGTTTCATTGGCAATAATTCTTGCTTTTTGCGCACCTTTTAGCAGTACATCATCTAACTCTAAAGTATTCTTCATATAGTAATCATACTTTTCTCGTTCTTCACTAAAACGCTCAAGAATGCAGTTCAGTAATTCCTTTTTCGCATGCCCCCAGCCATATCCTCCAGCTCTTAATTTGGCGGCCATTTCGGAGGTTTGTTGCTCTGTGGCAATTAATTTGTATAACTGAAAAATAGCAGAAGTGTCAGGATCCTTCGGATCTTCTAAAGGTGTGTCATCTGTAACAAAGTTTTTATTTACAACTTTTTTTAACTCGTTTTTGGGCAGGAATATATTAATATAATTATTTCTTGATTTGCTCATCTTTTGTCCATCGGTGCCAGGTATAAGCATATTGTGTTCTTCGATTTTAGCTTCTGGGACAACAAAAGTATCGCCCATACTATGGTTAAATCGAGAAGCGACATCACGTGTCATCTCTAAATGCTGTAATTGATCTTTTCCAACAGGAACAAATTCTGCATCATATAAAAGGATGTCAGCCGCCATCAGCATGGGGTAAAGAAAAAGACCTCCGTTAACGTCTTCAAGTCTATCTGCTTTGTCTTTGAAAGAGTGCGCCAGTTGTAGTCTTTGATAGGGAAAGTAACAGCTCAAATACCATGACAGCTCAGCACATTCAGGAACATCTGATTGTCTATAAAACACCATGTTTTCTGGGTTCAGTCCACAAGCAAGCCAAGTTGCAGCAACAGAATAGGTGTTGTTACGCATTTCTTCCCCATTTTTAATCTGTGTTAATGAATGTAAATCAGCAATAAATAGAAAAGCGTCATTCTCACCGTTATTTGCCATTTCAATAGCTGGAATAATCGCTCCTAATAGATTTCCTAAATGAGGTGTTCCGGTACTCTGTATTCCAGTTAGAATTCTTGCCATTTTTTATTGCATTTTATACAAATGTAGTTTGTGCATTTAGTTTTCCAGTTACAAGTTTCTTCTTTTCTTTTAAATAATGATAATATTTTCTTGCTTTAGTCTACTTTTGATGCCCATGAAGTATCTTTTAAGCCCATTGAGACTGTTGTATAAGGTTTATTTTATTTTGATTTTCTTGATTTCTGGAATATTGCTTTATCCCTTCATGCTGTTTTTAATTCGCGGGAAAAATAAATATAGAAATGCGCTAAAACTCAAACAAGTTTGGGCCAAAGTTATATGTGTTTTAGTCTTAATAAAGGTCCAGGTAGAGAATGCTGATGGTTTTCCCAAAGACGCTCCATATATTGTTTGTGCAAATCATGCATCCTATTTAGATATATTACTGATGTTTTTAATATTGCCGGATGATTTTTCTTTTTTAGGAAAAGCGGAGGTATTAAAGTGGCCAATCATTAATGTTTTCTTTTTAAAGGGAGTAGATATCCCTGTTTATAGAGGAAGTGTTAAACGAGCGAAAGAATGTTTGGATTTAGCGGATATGGCACTAAAGGAAGGGCGGTCTATCGCCATATTCCCTGAAGGTGGAATGGATATCAATAATCATAAATTACGCAGGTTTAAAAATGGGGCGTTTAAATTAGCAATCGATAATCAGGTGCCTATTGTTCCGATAGCATTTTTAAATAATTGGCGTCTTTTTTCGGATCACGTTGATTTATTGGGTTCAGGATCTCCTGGAGTTGCAAAAATAAAAATACATAAAGCTATTGGTCCAGGTTCTAAGTCTTATGAAGATTTGGTATCTTTACGTGAGAAAACATATAATATAATTGAAACGGCATTGGAGGAATATGAAAATAGATGATAAAACGGTAGATAAAATTGCTTCACTTTCAAAGTTGTCTTTTAGTGGAGAACAGAAAGAAGCAATAAAGAATGATATGAATAAAATGTTAGATTTTATTGGTAAGCTCGAGGAAGTTGATACCGATGGAGTGGAGCCATTAATACATATGACAGATGGGGTAAATGTATTGAGAGCAGATGATGCAGTTTCAGATATAACGCAAAAAGAGGCGTTAAAAAACGCCCCTAAAAAAGATTCTACATATTTTAAAATCCCCAAAGTACTTACTAGGTAGTACTAGCAGTATTCGTCAAATGCAGCTTTGATACTTTCAGAGATAATTTCTGATGTGCTTCCTTCAATATGGTGTCTTTCAATAAAGTGTACTAATTTACCGTCTTTAAATAACCCCATACATGGAGATGAAGGAGGATAAGGTAAACAAAATCGTCTCATTTGATCTACAGCTTCTCTATCTACTCCAGCAAATACAGTAACAAAGTTATCTGGAGTTTTTGAATGTCGAGTTGCCATTATCGCAGCTGGTCTTGCATTTCCTGCTGCACATCCGCATACGGAGTTAATTACAACAAACGTTGTTCCTTCTTTCTCAATCGCTTGATTAACATCTTCTGCCGTTATAAGATCTTGAAAACCAACCGTAGTTAAGTCTTCTTTCATTGGGGCTACTAGTTCTGGTGGGTACATATATGTCTGGTTTATTTCTATTAATACTAATTATAAGCACAAAAGTAAACATATAACTAATACAATAGATACCTTATCCAATAGAACAGATAAATTGCATTGAAAATAAGTTTATTCGCTATTGATTTGGCTCGCTGTCTCGTCCTAAAATAAGTTGACAAAAAATTGACTTATTATGTAGATGGACTCTCGTCTTCACCGAATAAATTATGGAAGGTCCATTCATAAAAAGAGAGATGTCCATTAGGACATCTCTCTTTTTTAGTTAACTATAAATCTTGCTTATCTTGCTGATAGCATAAGCTTATTAATTGCAGTAGCTTCATTTATTAATCTGAAGTATTCAGTTATATTACCTAGTTTCATCATTTCTTTTGCTAATGACTTTATTGCTTCGTATTTAGTTTTTAATTCGTTCATTTTAGTAGGTTTTAATAGTATATTGTACGCCTAACCAAGTTACGTGCCAAACTTACTTTACCTCTGAAATAATGTTCTTAACCCCCTCATAGTTAGTTAATTCCATTTTAATAGAGCCCACCAGTATGTTTGCCTTTGCTAACAATGGTATTTTGTTTTCATCGTCAGAAATCCAAACTTGTAAATCTTCTTCCGTTTTGAAAATTCTTCCCGCTTGAACTACTGGGCAAAACTTAATGCACTTGTATTTTCCTTTTCTAATTTTAATAGTTTCTCTACCTAAATATTTTATTTTTAAGGGAAAAATCTCGCCATCCATGAAGGTGTTAAATTCAAATACATCCCCAATTTTAGCGACTGAAAAGTCTAATGTTCTTGCATAGTAATATGACGAAACCATATCTTGGATATTATAAGGAACATCAAATTTTTTCTTACCATCACTCACTTCTTTTTTGTGCTGATAGAAAGTGTAATCTTGACTAATTTCATAACCTCCTTCATGCACTCTGCGAATAAACATCCAAGGAAACATCCCTTCGGCATCAAGATATGTTTCGTATCTATCTTGAACTTTAAAAAACCAGTTAAACGCGCCCAAACTTTTTCCTTTACCAACGGCATGAACTAATTTCCTCCCGTTTATCTTTTTATCGCATTCTTCTACTTCGAGTGTAGCTCTTCCTGCATCTATAAAACCATAGTGAAGTACATAGGTAAGTTTTTCTCCAACAGAGAAAGAGTTGTTTGATATCTTTCTGAATTCGAAGGCCGATGTATTATTCTGAAAGCTGTATATACCTTCAGAAGCAGTTGCCAATCCAATGGTAATTAAGGATATTACAATACTGATTAAACTTTTCATACCTGTGTTTTAAAAGATTTCACAAATAAAAGCAATAAACGTGCCTAATGCAGCAGTGAAAATTCTAGCAATAGAGACGATCAGAAAAGAGCACTATGTGGTCTTACAAAGACGTGATTTAGTTTTTAAATCCAACTAATATTGCAACACATCCTTGGTAGTCGATTTTGTGTGTGTTTTCAGATTCAGGCACCTCAACAGAAATAACAAGTTGTTGGCTAGATTCGACTTTAAAATCAAAGACTTTACTTCCAGAATTTTTGCTGTCATAAATCAAATTTCTTTCTATATCACTAACCTTATAGCTAACATCCCCTAATTGTTCTTCAGCACAAATTACAAGTCTATATTGTTGCTCACTATAGAAAGTAAGCATAATATCAGCACTATCACCTGGGAACAATACAGCACTGTTCATCTGTCCGTTGTGAATATAGGGTGCTATTAGTGGGTGACATTGTTTTTTTGTAAACCCTCTACACTGTCCATTTATTCCAATAGGGATCAATAATGATAATAAAAGTATTAGACTTAAATTTTTCATAATTTTAGTTAATAATGTCTGTTCGAATTCCTGCAACCTTTGTTGTTATCTCTTCTAGTATGGTGTCATCCATGCCCAGCTTAATGCTTCCTCCAATAGTAGTTACACCGTTTTTATCTTTCTGGTTTTCTCCTGCAGTTTTAATCGCTGTTATTTTACTAAAAATAGCATCTAACTCTTCCAGCTCTTCTAATATTTCTTGGGAAATGTCATCGCTGGCATATGAATTAAGAAGTCCGATGAGATTTGTTAATGAATATTTTTGCTCAGCAATTCTTAATTTTAGTCCCTCATTCTCTGGCGAAATTCTAGCCAATTGGGTTGAAAGGTAAACTCCTTCAATCCAACCGCCGACAATGATTAAAGCAGAAATACTTTGTCTGTTTTGCTCTTCCAAGTAGCTGTTCATTTCCCAAAATATCTCGGTAATAATAACCTGCATGGAATCTTTAATTTCTAAGTTCCATTCTATTCTATCTATTGTTTCTTCATCAAAAACTTGATCAATTCCAAGTTCATTACCAAGAGTCCTTGCACATTGCAAGTAAAGCATGGTTTCGGTTGTTTGATCAAAAACGGTAGCGTAATTTAAATCAGCCCCATAAATACCCATATTTAGGGCCTGCTCTACAATTGATTGATAGTCATCAACTGCCGCGGGATTGCTGGGTAATGTGAATTCATATGTCGCTCCAGCATTTTGAAGAATTTTTGAGGTCTCTATTGGTGAGGGAATGTTGAAAAATATATTCTGAATTTTATCAGACCTTTCCAAAATATCAGTTGTTGGTTCTTTAGGAAGATCAGTATCTATATCATTATTTTTCACTTCTTCTCCGCAACTGAATAGTATAAATCCAAAGGAAGCTATTAATATATATTGCTTAATATTCATGTCTGCTTTACTAGTTATTTCAAATATACTATAATTACAGTTGAGTTATTGCCATATATTGCTTAATTCAAATGAAATTATGATAAAACATATAAAGTCAGATTTTAATGAGCATCCAACCAATTGTCTGCTATACCAAATTCAACTTTTAAAGGAACAGCAAATTCAATAGCATTTTCCATCTTATCCGTAACCAATTTAATCATTTCATCTTGTTCAGGAATGAATAAATCAAAAACCAATTCATCATGAACTTGGAGTAACATTTTAGATCGAAGGTTCCTTTTTTTCATTTCTACATGAATGTTGATCATTGCAATTTTAATAATGTCTGCAGCACTTCCTTGGATTGGAGCGTTAATGGCATTTCTCTCTGCATGACCCCGAACTATTCCATTGGACGAATTAATATCTCTTAGGTATCTTTTACGGTGCATGATAGTTTCGACGAATCCTTTTTCCTTAGCCAATTCTATGCTTTGATCCATAAATGTTTTAATCTTGGGATATTGTTTAAAATAGCTATCTATTATTTCTTTTGCTTCCCGCCTAGGGATATTTAAATTTTGAGCTAACCCAAATGCAGATACCCCGTAAATAATTCCAAAGTTGACAGCTTTAGCTTTACTTCGCATTTCTCTATCTACATCTTCCAATTCGACATTAAAGACCTTTGCTGCAGTTGCCGCATGAATATCTTCACCACTGATAAAAGCGTTTTTCATGTTTTCATCTCCACTCAAAGCAGCTATAATTCGCAATTCAATTTGAGAGTAATCCGCAGCAAATATTTTATACTCTTTTCCTCTTGGTATAAAAGCTTTTCTAATCTCTCTTCCCATTTCTGAGCGAATAGGAATATTCTGTAGGTTTGGATTGTTAGAGCTTAACCTTCCTGTCGCAGTTACAGTTTGAAGGTAAGTAGTGTGGATTTTATTAGTAGTTGGATTTGCCAATTTTGGTAATGCATCGACATAGGTTGATTTTAATTTTTTCTGTTGTCTGTAGTTAAGAATTTTATCTATAATTTCATGCTTGTTTTTAAGTTTCGATAAGGTAGCTTCATCCGTTTTGAATTGACCCGTTTTAGTCGTTTTTGCCTTTTCATCAATTTGTAATACGTTGAATAAAACATCCCCCAATTGCTTTGGTGAATCGATATTAAATTCCATTCCAGCATCTTTAATTATTCCTCCATGAAGTTTCTCTAAACTATCAGTTAATTCAATTGAAAACTTTGCTAATGCTTCTGTATCCAAAGTTATTCCTTCGTGCTCCATACTCATCAAAACGGAACTGACCGGCATTTCAATACCATACAATAAGTTTTTTATATTTTTTTCCAGAAACTGTTTTTCAAAAAGTGTTTTTAATTGAAAAGTAACATCGGCATCTTCACTAGCGTATTCAGCGATTTCAGATGGAGCAAGGTCTTTCATGCTTTTTTGATTTTTCCCTTTAGGCCCAATTAATGATTCTATTGAAACAGGTTTATAACCCAAGTATGACTCAGAAAGAAAATTCATGCCGTGCTTATAGTCAGGCTGAAGCAAGTAATGTGCTATCATTGTATCAAAGGTAGGGCCAGTAATTTCCATTCCATATCGAAGCAAAATCGTTTCATCAAATTTGAAGTTATGTGCAATTTTTTCGATTGATTTACTTTGAAAAATGGGTTTAAATAAAGCGACTCTTTTAATGGCTTCCTCCCATTTTTCAGGAATTGAAACGTAAAAGCCTTTGCCTTCTTTATAGGAAAAAGCAATGCCGAGAAGCTCTGCGGTTTGCTTTTCCAGGCCACTTGTTTCTGTGTCAAAACAAATTGACTTTTGTGTTAGTAAATCTTGAATGAGTTCTTCAACTTCGTTGTCACTTTCAATAAACTTATAGTTGTGTTTGGTGTTTTCAATTGTGTTTAATACGCTTGTCTCTTCTATAGGTTTTTGTTCAATAAAATCTGAAGGTTCATTTGGGGTTGGCTGTTCAATAGACTGTCCAAACAAATCCATTTGTCCACTTGTATTTCTGGTTGTGTCTGGTAATGGAGGAGGTACTATTTTTTTAATAACAATGTCTTCTCCAGTTATTGTTTTAGCCAATTGCCTGAATTCCAGCTCCGTGAATAACTCGCGAATTTTAACTTTGTCCGCATCTTCTCGAATAAATGATTTTTCATTAAATTCAACAGGAGCATCAAGTAATATGGTTGCCAATTTTTTAGAAAGTAGCCCTTGTTCAGCAAAATTAATTACATTTTCCTTCTGTTTTCCTTTAAGTTCATGTGCATGTTCGATTAAACCTTCAACACTTCCATATTGCGCGACCAATTTTTTCGATGTCTTTTCTCCAATCCCGGGAATGCCGGGAATGTTATCTGCGGCATCTCCCCACAATCCTAGAATGTCGATTACTTGAAGAGGATCTGATATTTCAAACTTTTCACAAACCTCTTCAACTCCCCATATTTCCCTTGGTTTCCCTGATCTTCCTGGGCGATACATAAAAATATTTTCAGAAACTAACTGAGCAAAATCTTTGTCAGGGGTCATCATGTAAGTTACGAAGTCTTCTTTTTCGGCTTTTTTTGCTAATGTTCCAATCACGTCATCAGCTTCAAATCCTGTAGCTTGCAGTGTAGGGATGTTGAGTGCTTCACAAAGCTGTTTTATGTAAGGTATAGAGATACGTATATCTTCTGGCATTTCTTCTCGATGAGCCTTATATTCTGCATATTGTTCATTTCTTATACTTCCTCCAGGGGCATCAAAAACCATAGCAATATGCGTTGGGTTTTCTTTTTTGATGACATCTAGGATAGTCATGGTAACACCAAAAACAGCAGAGGTATTCATCCCTTTTGAATTAATTCTCGGAGTTCGAATAAAAGCAAAATGTGATCGGTATATTAATGCAAATGCATCTAGTAGGAATAGTTTTTTCTTATCAGCCATGCTTATATTTTTTGATAAACTATATGTATTACAGTTTGCCCAACCGCCTTTAAAGTTTCTTTATGTATGATATCCATATTGTCTTTTTGTGTATGGTGGAAATGCCCAAAATCAAACCTACCATAACTTCCTTTGGGTTCATAATGAATTATATCCAATGTGGGTATGCCTGCTATTTGATTGATGTAAGTATGGTCATCTACTATTGCAGGAGCTATTTTTTTGACAAAATATTTTCCATAACCAAGAACTTCAGCTTCTTTCCAAATTCGTTGAACATGCGCTCCAGCATATTGCTGTGAGAGGCCTTCTTTAGGGAATGTAGCGTCCTTAGCACCTACCATATCTAATAATATTCCATAGCGCGGTTTGTAATTTTTAATAGGAGGATTTTTACTCCAATATTGTGATCCTAGGCACCAAGAATCACTCATAGAGTTTAAGTCACTAATTACATCATTGGTGCTCATAGCTCCGTAATCTTCAGCATCAAAAAAGAGTAGATCAACTCCCGTTTTTGGATCCAAAAGACTTATTTGTCTGGCTACTTCTAGTAAAACACCAACTCCACTGCCTCCATCATTTGCCCCAGGAATAGGTTTAGTTTTGTTTCCATCACCGCGATCTGCATAAGGTCGAGTATCCCAATGGGCACAAAGCATAATTCTATTAGTTGCCTCAGGGTTATGTTGCGCTATTATGTTTTCTATATTGAGCATATTTCCGGTCCAAGCTTTTACTTTTCCTGTTTGGATTGTAAGTGTAAAACCATATTCAGCCAACTTTCGTTTCATCCAAACAGCACAACTATCATGTTCTGGAGTATTTGGTATACGATACCCAAAATCGACTTGTTTTTGAATAAAATTATACGCAGAGTCAGCATTAAAATTTGGGGTGGGGGTTTTTGGCGTGTTCTCTATTGGTTTAGCAATAGGTACAGTAATAATATTTTTTGGCCTTTCTGTTTCTCCGCAGCCAATTATTAAAATAGCTGTAATAAAAACAAGGAAAGTTTTAAATAGATACATAAAGTTCGAAAAATTGATTTGTTTGAAGTAAAGCCAAAGTTAAGAAACGTTCAAAAAAAACAATGAATTATTTTCTGTTAATGAGAAATACCCCTAAAATCAACACGCCGATTCCTGATAATTGAAGAAGGGAAACATTTTCGCCGAGAGTAAGCCCAAGTAATATCGCAATAATTGGGATAAAATAAGTCACTGATGATGCGAATACCGCTGTACTTAATTTAATCATTTTGTTAAAAAGTAATACAGCTATTGCGGTTCCAATAAATGCTAGTATCCCAACAATTCCAATACCCTCAATAAAATTAGGCTGGTTTTCGATCCTTTCAAAGAAGTTTGTTGTAAACAAATAAAAAATACAAAACGGTCCAATTGAGGCAAACGAAATGGAAGTAATTGCCATTGAATTTAAATCGTGTAATTTATATTTTATTACGTTTAAGCTTAGAGCATAACAGAATGTTGCAAATACTACTATTAGAATAGGAGTAGTATCATCAGCGGTAAGGTTTGTCGAAAATAATTTTTGATAAACTATCAGAATCGCTCCAAGAATTCCGACCGCAAGGCCTCCAACATGATTCCATTTTAATTTAAATTGAAAAAAAAATGTTGCAATCAAAACAGTAAATATGGGAACCAAGGAATTTAGCATCCCCGTAATTGAGCTATCTAGTTTTGTTTCTGCATATGCAAATAGAAAGGCTGGAAGGCCGTTTCCAACAATTCCAGAAATAATTACGAATGGTATGTGTTTTTTTTCTAACTTCTTAAAAGATTTATACAGCAATGGAGTTAATGCTATAAAGGCAAAACTAATTCGTAATGCTCCCAACAGGTTTGGGGGCATCCTTTCGTTACCATAGGAATCTTCTAGCCCTATTTTGATTAAAAAATAAGAGCTTCCCCATATGATGGAGAGAATAATTAGATATATCCACGCTTTTACCCTTTCAACTGACATGCGGCGAAAGTAATTAGAGTAATTGAGTTTGCTATCTATTTTGATTGCTAAAGAATATTAAATTAATCGTTTTCTTTTTTTGAGTAAATTTGTATTATTATCTTTAACATGGTATTTAACATTTTTTATATGAAAATAAGTTTGTTGGCGTCGCTATTGTTGTTGTTGATTTCTTGCGGAGGAGAGACCAACAAGGATGACTTTGGAATTATTGCAAATACATCTTGTACTTTGAGCATTGAAGGGATGATGTGTGAAAAAGGGTGTAAAACAACTATTCAGCAAAAACTTTCAACCACAAACGGGGTGGTTTCTTGTGCGGTTGAGTACGAAAAAAAAAGGGTTGTTATTGATTTTGATAATAACGTTGTCACTTCAAAAGAATTAATCAGAGTTGTTGATGAAATTGCAACTGGGATATATCGTGCTTCTTTATTAGAGGAGGGAGTTTTTGTTCAAGAAGTTGGACCTGGAACTGTTGGAAGTTCAGATGAAACAGACGAAGTTAGGGTGTCTGATTATAATCTTCAGTTACCCAATTTTTCTAGTATTTTTTCGAATCTTCTTTAGGTTAAATAACAAAATCCTTATTATTATCCCTTTTCATTTTTTCACAAAAGGGTATAATAAAAATAAGATATGTAAGTTTGTGTTAAGGAATGAACTTATACTCAAAAAAACAACGCTGGAAAATTGTACTTCTGTTAGCTGCATTGCTAATTGCATTCGGCACGATTTGGTATACGAGTTACATTGCTAGTAAAGTTCAAAAAGAGGAGAGGCAGAAAGTAAAGTTATGGAGTGAAACTATTCGGAAAAAGGCAGCCTTAGTTAAGTTAACTAACCAATCTTTTTCTGCATTGGCAAATGAAGAACGTAAAAAAGTTGAGCTTTGGGTAATGGCCACAAAAGAATTGGAAAAAGATCTTTCTGATTATACTTTTGCTCTTAATATAATTCAGAGTAATACAACAATTCCATTAATTTTAGTTGATTACCAAGGGAACATTTCCTCCTCTTTAAATATTGAGGATGATCATCCAGACACATTGGAAAAATACATACGAGATTGGGCTGTGAATACTAATTTTATTGAAGTTAAAAATCAAAAAATTTACTACAGAAATTCTGATAGCTTTTATGACTTGCAAGTCAAAAGAGACTCTTTAATTGCTTCGTTTAATAATGATTTGGTTGATAACGCCGCTTTGGTGCCAGTAATTTTTATTGATGCAAATTCGAAAGAATTAATTGCAACGAACATCGAGGATATTGATTTAACTTCTACGGAGCTAATGCAAAAACAAATAGCTTTAATGAAGAGTGAAAACCTTCCAATTCAGATAAATTTAGATGAAGAGAATACAGGAAAAATATACTTCCAGGAGTCATTAACCCTAAAACAATTAAGATACTTTCCTTATATTATGCTATCTATAATAACGTTGTTTTTGTTTGTTGGATATTTATTATTTAGCACTTTTCGAAGGGCCGAGCAAAATCAAGTTTGGGTTGGTATGGCTAAAGAAACGGCTCATCAATTAGGAACGCCACTTTCCTCACTAATGGCTTGGCTAGAAATACTAAAAAGTCAAGGAGTTGAAGAAAGTTCTCTTGTGGAGATGAATAAAGATATAGTTCGTCTTGAAACCGTGTCAGATCGTTTTTCTAAAATTGGCTCTGAATCCAAAAAGGAGGAAGCTAATATTTACGACGTTGTGCACAATAGCCTAGATTATTTAAAAAGTAGAGTTTCCAAAAAGGTAAATATATCTATTCAGTGCGATGATAAAACTATTTGCCCATTACTGAATATTTCATTGTTTGAATGGGTTATTGAGAATCTTACTAAAAATGCTGTTGATGCAATGGCTGGAGAAGGGGAAGTTATTTATAAAATTTTTAAAGAAAATAAATCCGTAATTATTGAGGTTTCGGATACTGGGAAGGGGATTCCTTCATCCAAGCTAAAAACGGTTTTTGAACCGGGTTATACCACCAAGAAAAGGGGCTGGGGCTTAGGTCTTTCTTTGGTCAAAAGAATCATTGAAGAGCACCATAACGGTAAAATTATCGTAAAACATTCTCAAATAGATAAAGGAACTATTTTCAGAATAGTTCTATAATATAAGATAAATAGTAGTTTTGCCCTATGAATCCTTATTTATTCATCATAGCTGCTTCATCAGTAATTATCTTAAGCTTTTTATTTAATATAATTGCTAAGAGAACCAATATTCCAAGTGTTTTAATGCTAATTTTATTGGGCGTAATTATCCAATTAACTTTATGGAAACCTGATTTAGGTGCTCCAGGAAATGGGGTTATGGTGGTTCTTGAAATCTTGGGTAATGTGGGGCTTATTTTTATTGTGCTAGAAGCTGCTTTGGATCTGGAGCTTAAAAGAGATAAAATAGGTTTAATCGTGAGAAGTTTCTTTATGGCTTTAATTACGTTGTTCGCTTCTGCTTTTGCAATCGCATGGTTATTTATATTGTTATGGGATGTTAGCTTGTTTAATGCACTGATTTATGCTGTGCCCTTATCTATTATGAGTAGTGCTATAATAATTCCAAGCGTGGGTTCTCTTGTTGCTCATAAAAAGGAGTTTATGATATACGAAAGCACATTTTCAGATATTTTGGGCATAATGTTTTTCTACTTTTTAAAGGATAACGGTCATGCAGATGGGGCATCAGAGGTCATCGGTAGTGTGCTGTTGAATATTGGAATAACAGTAGTGATTGCAACTATCGCTAGTTATTTGTTGGTAGGATTGTTTCAGCAGTTGAAGATGCATGCGAAGTATTTTTTAATGTTTTCAGTTTTATTGTTGCTTTATGCTCTGGGTAAAAGGGCGCATTTATCTTCCTTATTAATTATTCTATTTTTTGGACTGGTTCTGAATAATACCCAAATATTTTTTAGGGGCCCGTTAAAACGTTTTGGGAGTCGCGAAAAAATAAAAAACTCCTTACACGAATTACATGTTATTACCTTGGAAACAGCTTTTGTGTTGCGTACGTTTTTCTTTGTAATATTTGGAGTAACAATTTCGTTGGTTTCATTGGTTGATTGGGAATTGGCTTTAATAAGCATTTGTATAGTAGGAATATTGTTTGGAGCCCGTTTTCTGTTTTTAAAAATATTTGCATCAAAAGACATTATTCCACTACTATGGATTGCTCCTAGAGGATTAATTACAGTCCTGCTCTTTTTTGCTATTCCCAATGGAATGGTTGATGCTCACGGGGAGGTGATGGAGGTTTATGACCGTGATTATGACTACCGAATTGATCAGTTCGATCAAGGAATTTTGTTATTTACAATTCTTATTTCAAGTATAATAATGACTGTGTCATTGATTATGGATAGGGGAGATAAGTTGAAAGACGTGCTATTAGATTCAATAAAAAGGAAGCAAAGCGACGATAATATTGTTGATCGAATTGAAGACAGGTATGCGGAAGAATCGTTGGCCGAATTAGAAAGGTTTCAGGAGTCTGAAGATCATGAGCCTGAAGAAGAATCAACGGAAGATCCTGCCGCTAAATAAAGCGTAATTGTTTTTTGATTCAGTACAATTAACCCTACCTTTGCGCCCGCAAAAACGTATTAAACTAATTAATAACATAAATCATGTCTGACACAATGGAAGCTACAAACATACAAGAGGTACTAAGCCAGCTTGGAATTAAAGAAGTAAACAGTGGAGCAGCTGTAGGTGCGCATTGGTTTGCTACTAGAGGCGAAGTAATTGAATCATATTCACCAGTAGATGGTAAATTGATTGCAACGGTAAATAGTGCAACTTCTGCAGAATATGAAGCTTGTATTTTAAAAGCACAAGAAGCGTTTAAAACATGGAAAATGGTTCCTGCTCCAAGAAGAGGAGAAATTGTTCGTCAATTTGGCGAAGAATTAAGAGCTATTAAAGAGCCACTGGGAAAACTTGTTTCTTATGAAATGGGAAAATCTTACCAAGAAGGATTGGGAGAGGTTCAGGAAATGATAGATATCTGTGATTTTGCTGTTGGTCTTTCTCGTCAGTTAAATGGAATTACTTTGCATTCTGAACGTCCAAAACATAGAATGTACGATCAATATCATCCGCTTGGGATTGTAGGGATTATTTCAGCATTTAATTTCCCAGTTGCTGTCTGGGCTTGGAATACAGCATTAGCTTGGATTTCTGGAGATGTTTGCATTTGGAAGCCTTCTGAAAAAGCGCCTCTATGCGGAGTTGCTTGTCAGAACATTATTAATAAAGTAATTGCCGCTAATGACGATGCGCCAGATGGTATTTGTTCTTTGGTAATAGGTGGAGCTGATATAGGTAAAGCTATGGCAGCTGACAAGAGAGTTCCTTTAGTTTCTGCTACCGGATCCACGCGAATGGGGAAATCAGTAGGTGAAGTTGTTGGAGCTAGATTAGGAACGTCTTTATTAGAATTAGGAGGAAACAACGCTGTTATTTTAACACCTAGCGCTGATTTAAAAATGGTGCTCCCAGCATTGGTCTTTGGAGCAGTAGGAACTACAGGACAAAGGTGTACGTCAACAAGAAGACTAATCATTCATGAAAGTATTTATGACAATGTAAAAGATGTATTGGTGAAAGCTTATGGTCAATTAAAAATTGGTAATCCATTGGATGAATCAAATCATGTAGGACCGTTAATCGATAAAGATGCAGTTAATATGTATTTAGATGCAATCGAGAGAGGAAAAGCAGAAGGGTCAAAAATTTTAGTAGAAGGGGGTGTTTTAGAAGGAGCAGGGTATGAAAGTGGATGTTACGTTAAGCCAGTAATTGCTGAAGTTGAAAACCATTTTCAAATTGTACAACACGAAACATTTGCTCCAATCTTATACTTGATTAAGTATTCAGGAGGTGTTGCGGACGCAGTTGAAATTCAAAACAATGTTCCACAAGGATTATCATCAGCAATTATGACAAATGATATGAGAGAACAAGAAGAGTTCTTATCTCACATAGGCTCTGATTGTGGAATAGCAAACGTTAATATTGGTACTTCAGGGGCCGAGATTGGTGGTGCATTTGGTGGCGAAAAAGATACAGGAGGAGGACGCGAGTCTGGTTCTGATGCTTGGAAAATATATATGAGAAGACAAACAAATACAATTAACTGGGGAACGGATTTACCGCTTGCCCAAGGGATTAAGTTTGAATTATAAGAAACATAATTAATTTACTTTAAAGCCTTCTTGCTATTTGCAGGAGGGCTTTTTTTTAAAGCACTTTCTCTAGTTAAGTATTCTGCTAGAAAAATTACAAACGAGATATTGTAAAGTGTTTTAAAGCTCTATGAGTTATTTATTTCTGTTGGAGCTGGACTTTGCAGGTTGCGCTATTTTTTGTTGGAGCCAGGTGTTCTTTAAATAAAATATATTGATTTACTTTTTCAGAAGAGCAAGCGATTTTAGGACAAGAAAACATAAAAAAGCCTGAGTACCGATAAATATCGTCACTCAGGCTTTAGTGCTGTTAGTTTAGGTTTTTATAAGACGCCGTTTCCTGCGTACTTACCATCTTTATAAACTTCAATTCTTTCAAGAAGTCCATTTTCATCATAGATATAATGCTTTCCTGTCCAAAGTTTACCTTCCTTAAATTCTCCATCCATATAGATATCCTTATTTTCATTGTAAGTTTTATGATATCCATCTTGAATTTCACCTATGTCTTTAGGGTCAAATGTTATACCATCAGCTTCAACACCTAAACCCTTCGCTGTAATTGCTTCTTCCTCTAATTTAACAGCTGGGTTAACTCTTTCTTTTTGAATTCTACTGCCTTCAATTACAGTACCTTCTTTACTATACTCAACAATCTCCTTAATATCTCCGTTAGGGTAGTATCTCGTGGCAGTTCCATTTTCAATACCGTTAGTTGTGCTGTATTCTAATTCTACCTGTCCATTTGTATGGTAGTATTTTACAATACTATCTGTTTTTCCAGCACCGTTAAAAGTTTTTTCTTGTGCAATATTTCCATTAGGGTGCCATCTTGTAAATGATTCCGTATAAAAACGACCTACCCAATTTCCTGCTTCTTCAGGTTTGCCGTTTTCATAATAAGTTTTGAAAGCTCCACTTGCTCTACCATTTAAAAACTCAATTTCACTTTTTAAATTTCCATTTGGCCAATAGTTCTTCCACAGACCAATTTTACGATTGGTTTTGTAGTTCCCTTCCTCAATTTTATCATTTGGTTTGAAATCAGGTAAATTTCTCATGTGAGCCCAGATAATCCAATATCCTTCTTTTTTACCTTCTACTTTCTGGTTGATACTGTCCCCTTCTTGAATACCAGGAGGATCTGTTAAAAAATCAGCAAATGCACTTGCATTAAAACTAATGAAAAAAACAAATAATAATATTAAAGTTCTTTCTATAATCATTCAATTGCTAATGTATTCAATTTCAGGGAGTGGTTTGTTGTTTTTCGACAAAACGAACCTTTTAGTCGATGTAAGTAATACGTGAAAAAGGGGTGAAGGTTTCCCTTTTTCTGATAACAATATTTTAAATTATTACGAAAGTAGGGTATTCGTAAACGAATGTAATTTGGATGAAATTTATTGGGAGAGGTTTTCTAGCATATTTTTAGTCATTTCATCTAAATCGTATCGTGCTTTCCAATTCCAGTCTTCTCTTGCGTTGTTGTCTGAAATACTGTCCGGCCATGTTTCTGCAATCTTATTTCTATAATCTATAGAATAATTGATCTTGAAATCTGAGATGTGATTTCGGATGCTTTGAGCAATTTCTCTAGGTGAAAAGCTCATTCCTGCAATATTATAACTGGATCTGGTTCTGACATTTTCAATTGGGGTATCCATTAATTCAATTGTTGCACGGATGGCATCTTCCATATACATCATTGGTAGTTTCATGTTTTCATCCAAAAAACAAGTAAACGAAGCGTTTTCTAATGCTTTATAGTAGATGTCTACAGCGTAGTCTGTGGTTCCTCCACCCGGTAGAGATTTGTAACTAATTAATCCAGGGTATCGAATACTTCTTACATCCACGCCAAATTGCTTAAAATAGTATTCACACCACCTTTCACCTGCTTGTTTGGAAATACCATAAACAGTAATTGGTTCCATTATAGCAGTTTGTGGGGTCTTTTCCTTTGGAGAAGAAGGCCCAAAAACCGCTATTGAACTTGGCCAAAAGACTTTTTTGATAATCCCTTCTTTGGCGATGTTTAGGATATTAAATAATCCATCCATATTCAATTTCCAAGCGAACATTGGGTTTTTCTCGGCTGTGGCAGAAAGCAGTGCTGCCAATAAATAAACTTCAGTTATACTATTATCATTAATAGCCCTTCTTACCGCCGGTTCATCTAAAATATCTAGTAGAACAAACTTACCTCCGGCTAAAACCTCTTTGTTAGGTTCTTTTAAATCTGCAGCGATCACATTATCAGCACCTTTGGATTCCCGAAGCGTTAGCACAAGCTCTGTGCCTATTTGACCTGCAGCACCTATAACTAATATTTTTTCACTCATAATGGACAAATGTAAGTATTAACTTGTTTGTTTTTTTACTTCTAATAAATAAAACCTAAAATTATATTTGCAGTGCTTTATTATAGCTTAAATGGCTCTTAATAGCACAAAACATTTCTAGATGGATTATGGCTATAGCGGAATAATGAGGTTTTTTAAAAAGAGGGAAGTACTAAAAAACTAGTTTCATTTTATAGCTTGGAAATAGCTAATCCAATTGCTTCTTTTGATTTCAGACAATAATAATTATTTATTTGAAATAGAATAATTTAGTAAAAGTCATCGTCATTTAAACTAAACTGATAATAAAACGTACTCTTTTTTATTAGTTGATCCTGACGGTAGAGATAAGGGCGGCCTTTTCTATCCAACATAGGAATATGCAGGTTTTTAGTATTTACCCAATTTGCAGGAATAAAATACATATCATGGATAATTTTATTTTGAATTAGATCTCGTATTTGTTCGCTATCAATTCCAGAACTGAATTTTAGGTTTTGGCCAAAACCTAAAGCATATTCAGCTTGAATTCCTAAAACTCCATTAGAGAAGTTTCCGTAAGGAGTATTCGATAAATCTTTATATCCGTATCGCGAAAAGCTAGTGTCATAATAGGTTTTTGCTAAAGGTGAATTGGAGTTTCCGGTCCACAACAAACTGTTTAGGCCGACTCTAATACTGTCCTTACTGTAAGCGACCATTAACGCTGCTGTCCTGAATCTATCAGAACCACTGGTTGCTAGAATGTCATTTTCATGAATTATTTCAAAATCATGGAATTGAAAACTAACCGTTCCAGTTCGTTGCGAGGTGTTTCGATTGTCAAAGTAAAAGTTATAGCCATAGCCTACGCTGTAACTTCTTCCAGTTTGATTACTTACCAACGAATGAAAATATTTTTGTTTTGCTTCATTTTGACCCCAAGCAGCTACAAGTCCAACTCCCAGCTTTGTTTCTCTAAATTTTCCGGGAGCTCCCAAATTCTTGTAATTGAAAGTCCATCTAGCAATTGAATTTATTTGCAGGTTTTGGTAGTAATAATAACCTGAAACGTGTAACCCTAATTTAGAAACATGCGACCCTAAGTTAACTATTGCACCGGCAGAGATTCCGAAGGTTTGATTTTGATACAACTGATTTTGACCTCTTATAGAAAAATTTAAAAAGCCAGAAAGCACAAGAAATAATAGAACCTTAAGGGGTAATTTCTGGAACGACTTGAGAATCATCTGTTTCGGAATTGAAGATTTTATCTTCCTTGAAGAAGCCTTCATAGGTAGCCCCTTCTTTTGCCCAAAAATAGGTGCCTCTTCCACTCATCTTGTCTTCAGCCCATTGACCGTTATAAGAGTTTCCACTATCCCACTTGTAATTACCTAAACCTGACATTTTACCATCTTCAAAATTCCCCATATACTTATCTCCATTGTCCCAAATAAATTTGCCTTGACCATTAGGAAGCCCATTGTCCCAGCCTCCAATGTACCTGTCCTTATTTTCCCATTTATAAGTTCCTTGCCCTTTATAGCAATTTCCTTTAATACATTGAGAATAAGAATTAAAGCAAGCGAAAAAAGATAAAATAGCTGTGAGAGTAAATATTTTCATTGAATATAATTTAGTTTTATTTGTGCGTTATACAGATTTATGTTGTAATGGTTGCGAAAATATACAATATTTTGATAATACATTTAATTATTGACTGGATTATTTAATTAATAACTGCATTCATCCATTAAGTTTATTGTGAGATGGTTTGCAATCTTTATGCCATAGAAAATAGTAGTTCTCTGATTTTTTTTTAACTAATTTTGGAAACAATAAAAATTTAAAGATATGAGTATAGCAGCAAGGGAAGCGTTAGATAAGATTAAGGTTGGAAACGTGCAGTATAAAGAGCATGTGGGAACGGATAAAAAAAATTAGAGAAAGCTTAATCTCAGGGCAAGATCCTTATGCGCTTGTATTAAGTTACGCAGATTCAAGGGTTATGCCATAATCTATTTTTTATATCCAAGAAGGGGCGAAAAACAAATAGATTGTTATTGGCAAAGAATTTATCCTAACTTAGCTTAGTGTTAAAATACAGCTATATCAAATCACTCCTTGTTGTCTTTTTTCTATTGTTAAGCGCTTCAAAATATTACGCTCAATCCAAAACAGATAGTATAATAAAAGCAAATAAGGCATGTGAAAACATTGAACAGATTGATGCTTTATACAATGCATTATATGGGCTTGATAGTCTTAGTAAACGGCTAGACTATATTAATTTTGGAATTTAAAAATCAAGGGAAATTGATTACACAAGAGGCTTGATGCAATTGCAGTATTTAAAGGCTGCAACTTATAATGAGATCGAGTCCTATGATGATGCAATAATCTACTTTCAAAACGCTATAAAAAATGCAGAAATACTTCAAGATTCTGGTTACCTAGGCTTTTGTTATAACAATATAGGTGGAATTAACTTGGGTGTTGAAAATTATGAGCAAGCAAAAAAAGAATTTTTTATTGGTTTAAAATATGCCAATAACAGCACAAAGAACTCCGTCTCTTTATATAATAACCTCGGAACACTTTATAAAGAGCTGCGAATGTTTGACAGCGATTTGTACTATCATAATAGGACTTTAAAATTAAGGGAAGTAAAAAATGATACAATTGGATTGGCCTATAGCTACAACAATATAGCGCTTGTTTATAAGCATAGTGGTGATTTTAAAGCAGCTTTGGAATATCTTAACAAATCCCTAGAAATTAAAAAGAAAGTTAACGACACAAAAGGTATAGGAGGGTCATATATAAATATAGGTTCCGTATATTTTTTGCTAAATGATTATCAAAAAGCCTATGAATATGCATCATTAGGAATGATTTATACAGATTCTGTTAAAGCAAAAACCTTCGCACTTAATGGTAGTGAAACTGCTTTGAAAGCGCTCTTGAAAATGAAGTCTGAACGTGCATACGAATTATTTGAATTATATGACTCACTAAATACAGAGTTAAATGGGGAAGAAATACTTAATAATATTGAGGCTAACCAGATTAAATTTGATGTTGCAAATAAAGAACAACTATTAGAATTAGAAAAAGCAAAAGCAAATCAATTAAGTCAATCATTAATTGTTAAAGAAGAAAAAGCTAAGAGATTAGGGTTTATAATAATCGCTGGTGTTATAGGTGTTATAATTTTAATTATATTTTTAATAATTGTTTACAAAAACTTCAAAAAGAAAAAAGCCTTGAGTTTGTCTTTAGAAGATCAAAATGTGTTGATTGAGCAAAAAAACAAAGACATAACAGACAGTATCAATTATGCAAAAAAAATTCAAAACTCAATTATGCCAGATATTAATGAATTTGGTAATTTATTCCAAGATTCACTAATATACTACAAGCCTAAAGATATTGTTAGTGGTGATTTTTACTGGTTTCAACATTTTAACAATTCAATAGTTTTTGCTGCCGCCGATTGCACAGGCCATGGAGTACCTGGAGCAATGATGAGTGTAATTTGCGTTGGTGCATTAAATCATTTTACAAAGAAAACAGACATTACTGATCCAGAAACAGTACTTAATTTTATTGATAAAGAGGTGAATAGGAGTACCAATGGAGGAAGCTATGAGCAAAGAATGGCAGATGGAATGGATATAGCTTTGTGTGCTTATAATAAAGATAATAACACAATAAAATTTAGCGGAGCCAATAGACCTTTAGTTTTAATAAGAAACAATGAAGCTATTGTATATAAAGGGAATAAATTCCCTATTGGCCAGGACATAGGAATTGAAAAAGTTTTTACCGGTGAAACAATCCAATTGGAAAAAAATGATACTGTTTATGTCTTTACAGATGGAATTGTGGATCAATTTGGTGGAGAAAAAGGGAAAAAGCTACTTTTTAGAAGATTAAAAGAATTTTTACTTTCAATTCAAGCACTGAGCTTTAGCGAGCAAAAAGAAAAGATAGACTTCTTTTTTAACCAATGGAAAGGTGAAGAAGAACAAGTTGATGATGTTTTGCTAATTGGAATTAAGGTTTAATTCGCTATGGCAACCAAGAAGAATGATTCCCTCTTTCTTGCGCAAGTTTAGTTAAGCTTTCAGAGATCGATCCAATTGAAATGGTGACATTTTATTTCTCCAAGAGGAAAGTCCTATACATTAAATTTTTTATTTGCTATAGATTTTCTAATTTTAGGGCAAATCTAAACCTAGAACTATGAATAAAATACTACTTATAACCACATGCTTAATGATGCTGCTCACACTCTCCGTAGGAGCTCAAGAACCAGGAAAGGCTGGGGACTATGTAAAAGGAGAATTAATTGTACAAGTGCTAGAGAACGCTAGTATTAGAGAAATTGTGAGTCGAGCTCCAGATAATTATCACTTGCAAGTGGAAAAGATTCTTTCACCGACTTCTCATATTTGGCAGTTGACATTTGATTATACCGTTATTACCCATGAAGGTATGCTAAATTGGGTTTACGCACAAGAAGAAGTTGAACTAGCACAAAACAACTACTATTTGGAATTACGATCAACTATTCCAAATGAATCAACTTCTGGAAATTTTGCGCAACAATGGCACCACAACAATACTGGTCAAACAGGTGGTACAGTTGATGCAGATATTGACTCTGATTTAGCATGGGATATCACAACTGGAGGCACTACTGCATCAGGGCACGACATTGTTGTATGTTTAATTGAAAGCGGAAATTTAGACCACAATGACATAACTGATAACCGTTGGTTTAATGCTGGAGAAATTGCGAACAATGGAATTGACGATGATGGAAACGGATATGTGGATGACCGCGATGGATGGAACCCCACAGCAAATAATGATAATTACGGAACGGGTGCACATGGAACTAACTGTCTCGGCATGATTGGAGCAAAAGGTAACAACGGGTTATTAGTTGTTGGTGCCAATTGGGATGTTAAACTAATGGTAGTTGGTGGATATAGTATTAGTACTGACGCCAATGCCATTCAAGCATATCAATACCCATATGACATGCGTTCTCTTTGGAACTCTTCAGGAGGTACACAAGGAGCATTTGTAGTTGCTACAAGTTCTTCTTGGGGAATTGATCAAGAAAACCCTAATAATCACCCAATATGGTGTAATTTCTACACAACAATGGGACAAGCTGGAATTTTGAATGTTGGAGCAACTACAAATAGCAATTTGAACGTTGATGCAGTTGGAGATATGCCAACAGCATGCAATACACCATACATGATTGGAGTTGGTCGTACGGATGATAATGACAATACAGCAGGTGGTTACGGTGCAACTACAATTGAATTTGGTGCTCCAGGTATTGATGTTGTTACAACAGCGAATACAAACACAACTACTACAACTACCGGAACATCCTTCTCTTGCCCTTTGACAGCTGGAGTTATTGGTTTAGCTTATTCAATCCCTTGTACTGATTTTATGAACACTGTAATTGCAAATCCTCAAGCTGGAGCCGACATGGTTTTACAAGCATTGATGGACGGAACAGATGCTAAACCAGCATTAGCAAATAAATTTGTAACAGGTGGTCGTTTGAATTCAAGGAATACCTTAGATGAATTGATGGCAGTAGGATGTAACGGAAATATTTGTCTATCCCCAAGTTCAGTTTCAGTTGGAAGTATTTTGGATAATTCAGCCTCTGTTACTTTTACAGCAGCTAATGGAGCAGTTTCCACAACTTTCTATTGGAGAGAAGTTGGAGCTCCTACATGGACGGTTGTTGCAAGTGCCACTTCCCCAATTGACCTAACATCGTTGACAGGTTGTGCAGATTACGAATTTTATTTTGAAACAGATTGTGGTGGTGGCGATATAAGCGGACCAACATCAACTCAAACGTTTACAACTACTGGTTGTGGAGCTTGTGTTGATTTACCTTATTGTACCGGTAGTGCTTCAGATGGAATTGACGAATGGATTTCAGACTTTTCTATTGATACCTATACAAACACTTCTGGTAACGATGGTGGATATGGAGACTATACTGGATCGAACATTCAATTAGATGTAAATAACACATACCCTGTTACTATTGGAATTGCATGGGGTGGTGCATTATATAATGAGTATTCTAGAGTTTGGATTGATTTAGATCAAAGCGGAACATTTGAAGTGAGTGAATTGGTATTCGATCAGGGAGCAGCTGGTCAAGTTACACCAGTTACTGGAAATATTACTATTCCTCCTGGTGCTACTTTAGGAACAACTCGTATGAGAGTTCAAATGGCTTACGTTGGCGGACAAACGACATTACCTGTTGATGCATGTGAATCATTCCAATGGGGAGAAGTTGAAGATTACTGTGTCACCTTAAATTCAGGTGTTGTTTGTGGGTTGACTGTTGCAAGTACCACAAACGACCCAGCATGTGCTGGAATTGATGATGGAGATATTACAGTAGGTGTTACAGGTGGGTCAGGTAACTATTCTTATACATGGACTCCAAACGTAGGAACTACTCCTACAGTTTTAAACTTGTCAGATGGAGCTTATTCTGTGGTTATTGCAGATTTAACTGCTGGTTGTGATACAACTATCAATTTCACATTGAATTATACTACTAACATTACTGTTAACGTTAACACAACCGATGCATCTTGTAATGGTTTAATGGATGGTTCTTTAGTTGCATTAGCTTCAGGAGGAACTAACTATACTTACCAATGGGTAGGTGGACCAGCTTCCGACACATACACAGGAGTTGGAGCAGCCAGTTACACAGTAGACGTAACCGATATTTCTGGTTGTACAGGTCAAGCATCAGGAACGGTTACTGAACCGGCCGCTGACCAAGCTAGCTTTTCTTCTAGCATTGTATTCTTAGACGTAGTATTCTCAAACACATCTACTGCTGGAACATACTTATGGAATTTTGGTGACGGAAACACGAATTCAACTACTAGCCCATCACATTCATATGCTTTACCAGGAACATATGTAGTATGTTTGACTGTAACATCCAGCTGTGGTACTGATCAAGCTTGTGTTGATCTAACAGTAGATGAGGATGCTACTGCAATTAATGAAACCTTCGTAGATTATGTGAATGTTTACCCTAATCCAGCAAATGAATTCGTTAATTTCCAAATCACGTCAACGAAATTGAAGTCAATTGAAATTATTGATGTTGCTGGTAGACTAATTGCTAAGACGACTGTTACTAATGAATTTACTCAGTTTGATATTAGTGCCTTTAAAGATGGCCCTTATTTCTATCGTGTTCTTGATGCGTCAGGAAATGTTGTAATTGTAAATAAATTGATGATTGTCAAGTAATCATCAACTAACACACTGAAAAGCCTCTGATTATTCAGAGGCTTTTTTATTTATAGTAGAACATGATTTTCTTTAGTTCTTAATATTTAGTGTTCCCAATAACCTCTTTCAGTTATTGATATAATTGAATTGTTTTGAACCGCTATTCGCCAGTCAATGCCATCACCTCCGCTAGCAAACGCCACAGTGAATGTTTTTGATTTTTCTAGGTTAGGTGCCATTGAATTGCAATCAGATTCTAAATTGATTTTTGTGTCATTGTCAACTTCCCTCAAATTAATACTATAATTCACATCTATTTTTTCTTTGTAGATTAGTTTCAAAAGGTTCTGCGCTAACAGATAATTTATTCTCAACTCTTGTTTTGCGTATTCATTAAATTTCATGAATTCTTCAAAACAATCTTTATCAATTCCTAACAAGCTCGTAATTGTTGCTGGTTCAAATGTTTCTATTCCTTGTTTCGAATACTTATACCGTCCTCTATTTTTAACATGAATTAATTTATTTTCTTCAAATACTATTACATAACCAAAAACATATTGAATCTCTTCCGCTTCCTTGAAAAGTATTACGTCATAAAATTCAGATTTTGGTATACGCTTTATGAGTATCGTTTCAGGAATTTCTCCTAAAGCAGCACCCCCTACTTTCGCCCAAGGGTTTTCTTCATTAATAAAAAATTCATGAACTTCTTCGATATTATGCTCAAGCCAATCTAAAATTCCTTTTAAGTGAATTATAGATACATCATATCCAACAAGGTTTTCATTAAACTCCATAACACTCTAAATATACTTTTCCAACATACAACTTTCAAATTTTTTTACAATAGATAGAAGTAACGTAAATCTAACGTATGGGATTTGATAAAGACTATACAATAACTACTCGCTTAGGCAATTTGTTAATCTGCCTTCAAAGTAGCGCCCATTACATTAGCTTTTATCCAAGCTTCTTGTTTCCATAGAGTAAAGCTAGATTTAACTTCATATTTAGGGTTTAAAAAGACATCTACATCAGGATTGTATAAAAGAAGGTTTTGGTTGACATTCCAAGAAGCTGACTGCATTGCTGAATTACTCCATGCAAAATTATTGAGAGCTCCACTTATCGGCATTGATATTAGTAATGACCAAAATAGAGGCGCGTCCACCCCTTGTGAGTATAGAGAACTGTAGATAGTTGTTGTAAAAATAGCATTGTATCCAATTAAAGATAGAATTGGAGCTAACCGACCATTTCTACCAAGTTCTATTCCATTAAATCTAACCACAATGCCTTTAGTGTTTTGTGTTTCTTGTGGAATCCCCCAAAATGCCGTTCCGCCATAGTTTAATTCATCTAGTCTTTTGATTTCAAATTTATCAGAATCAACATTTAGTGATACATCAGAAAATCCTCCGTTACTAATTAAGGTGGTAGAATTACAGCTTGAAAAAATAGCCCCAGATAATAAGATAATAATTAATTTTAATTTCATAGTTCACTTTTAACACATTTCAAGGCCATTAAAACCTTATAATCGTCTGTAAATATACAACTTACAATCTTTTATACAATAGATAGTATAAGAAGTAACGCAATGGATTATAATAGTGAAGAGTTTAAGCAGTGGTTAAGAAGTAAGATGCAGAATGCAGAGCAGGAATACGCGGAGTATAAAGAACTTTCAAAGCCTTACCAAAGAACTACAACGGTATCAGTAAAGTTTAGCCCTTACGAAAGAGATGAGCTAAGGGAGAAAGCACAAGGAATGTGTATGAAAGTGAGTGATTATATTAGATATGTGATAAGGGAATTGGAGTAAAAGCCGTGTGTGCGATGTGTGAATATCTAGCGTATTACTTTTACTAAAAAGCCCGAACAGCCCGAACATGGCCTGTCCA
>CAWUXI010000144.1:0-19182 GCA_963926405.1 uncultured Flavobacteriales bacterium | reverse complement strand
TAAATACCCACTGGCAAAAAGCATTAAGACTGCGTATAAATATCTTTTCATAATTTAATTTTTAATTCTTATTTAATTTTATTGTTTTATTAATCTTACGGTTTTTGTTTCGTTATCCGAAGATATTTTTATCAAATACATCCCCATTTCAAATTCAGAAATATCGAAACCAATCGTTTTGTTCTCTTTTGCGCATAACTTATTTAAAAGTCGTTTTCCTTGAACATCATAAATCTCAATATTTCTTTCTGCCCTTTCGCCGTCAAAATAAAGTGTGAAAACACCATTAGTTGGATTGGGTTGAATTGCAACACTCGTTAAAGATAATTCAGAAAGGGCGTCGGGATTTTCAGTCTGTTCCGGAGGGGTATTAATAGACGCTCTATTAGAGCGCGTAGTGTTATGGTCTTGTGCTTTTTGAGCTGAGCATAAACCTGGAGCATTAATTGTTATCTGATACACTAAGTTACTATCACTTGGGGGTGTAACATCCGTGTAAGAATTCAAATTAGACCCTAATGAGTCAATTACCATCCATCCTGTGGTAGGATGGTACCTATTTACGTAAAATGTTGGGTAACTAAAGCCTTCATAATCATCCCAAATTAGATTAACAACATTACCTACACCTAAATTCGCACTTAAGTGTAGTGTTTTGTGTTCATCACTTAACTCAGACTCATTACCACAATTATCTACAGCAGCTATTTTATATCTCCAAGATCTAATTTGCGGATCAGAATTTACATCATGATAAAAGCTTAAACTATCCGCATCGGTTGTTCCAATTAAGTAATACAATCCACTTTGAGAACTTTCCTTATAAACATTGTAATAATCAACTCCGGTCGTTTGCAATGGCTCCCAAACAACTAAGTTGCCACCTTGCACCGTATCTACAGAAACAATACAGATAGCATTTTCGGCAGGAGAAGTCATTTCAACAGATTGTGTAAAATAAGATGAGCAACCATTAGATCCCATAATTTGAACATAATAATTACCCGGCAAAACATCCGTTAAATCTTGGTCTGCAGTTCCATTTGACCAGTTATATGTAAATGGTCCAACACCACCTATTGTATTTATATAAATCGAACTTAAATCGCCTGAACAAGTTCCGGTTGCTACAGAATCCAATAAAATTATTGGTGCCGTAGTTTCATTTATCATAAATTCTTTCTGCAACAAACATGTATTTGCATCAATAACTAGTAATTCATAAATACCTGGAGCAAGCCCAGCTGTTTGAGACACTGGACCAGTTTGATTTGGCCAGATATAGTTATATGGAGCAGCACCATTACTTATTACAGCCATCGCTCCACCTGTATTATTTCCACACGCTGATGGTTGTGTAATAATTGAAACTATTGCCTCCTCTGGTTGCGTAACCGTAATGCTTTCCATGCCCATACATCCGTTTGCATCCGTTACAAAAACCTCATATGGACCGGCTACTAAGCCATAGATATCTTCTGTTTGATCCCCATTTGACCATAAAATATTATAGGGAGGAGAACCCCCCAAAATTGATATACTAATATTCCCATTACTACCGCCATAACAACCGATATCCGTAATTCCGTCAACTAAAATAATTGGCCCTTGATTATCATCAACCGTTACTATCCCTTCACTTGAACAATCATTATTATCTGTTACAGTAATTACGTATAACCCTGAACCCAAACTATCTGCAATTACAGAATTATCTCCATTACTCCATCCATATTGATAAGGAGGCATTCCCCCTGTAGCCGAAACAACTGCCATCCCATCATTCTCGCCGCAATTTGCTAATTGCACAGCATTTGTTGTAATATCAATTAGTGATTGCGGAATAAAAATCTCTTCCGTTCTAGAGTCAGATCCTCCACATTGATTAACTCCTGTTAAAACAATATTATAAGATCCAGCATTTTGATAAGTATGATAAACAGAGGTTAGTGACCCTGATGTAATCAACACACCGGAACCATCTCCAAAATCCCACGAATAAGTAGATGATCCTACTGCAAAAAATTCAATCGGTTCTGCTTGACAGGATGCTTCCATATCATTCCAAAAGAAAGTTGCTTCAGCAGCAATTGGATCTCCAATTGTTCCCACCTCAACAAATAAAGTATCATAATAACTGTTACCGCAACCATTCGTAACCGAAAAATGAGCTTCATAAGTTCCTGTGGCTAAATACGAATGCAGAACTACATCATATGTTGCTTCTGGAGTTAAAAGCGGAAATGTTTCAGTAGTTGAGTTTCCATCACCAAACGACCACGTATAATCACCTGCATTAGCTGGACTTACGACAAAATACAATTCATCCCCAACACATCCCTGTTCTTGTGCAAAAACTTGAATCGAATTTGCGCTTGGAAACGCATTATTATCTACAACCACTGAATCAATTATAGTAAAGTCATTACCACATCCATTTGTTGCCGTTAACGAAACGTAATACGTTCCTATATTTTGATAAGAATGAGAAACAACACCTACACCATTAAAACCATCTCCAAAATCCCAAACACATTCAAGGCCACCATTAGTAGAGGTTAGAAATAACAGCTCATCTCCTGGACACACTGAATCTCCCATTATGTTATAATTAATAGTAGATATAGGAAGATTATCAACTATATAAACAGGGACATAAACATTAGTACTAGAACCACATCCATTGGTTATAGTTACAAAGGCATCATAATTTCCCGCTGCATTGTAAATGTGTTCAGCATCTTTATTCGTTGATGTTCCTCCATCTCCAAAATCCCAACTATATCCCGCATATCCTGACTGAGCATAAAAATCAGTTACAGAATTTACACAATTTGGATTATTATTAACAGTAGCATATATATTATTACCTGTAAACGGTAAATTGTCCTGCACATATATAGTGTCGTACATAGTAAAACTATTCCCACATGCGTTTTGATATGTTACCGATACCGGGTAAACCCCTGAGTTGCTATACACATGCTCCCAGTCTGAAGTTGATGCTGTTCCATCCCCAAAATCTAGATAATAATCATATTCCCAACTTAAATTAAATTGCACAAAATCTCCTGGACAAGATAAATTGGAAGCCAGATCAAAGTATGGGTTTTGAATTTGAGCCGTATTAGAAACGACTATTTCATAAGGAACGGTTAGGGTATTTCCGCAAGCATTGGTAATCAACACGTTAAGCGTATAAATTCCAACAGACGCATATGTATAATTAACATATTCATCAACTATTACAGCCGAACCATCTCCCATATCCCATTGATATGTATTAGCGCTACCGTTGCCATATACATAAATATTAAATTCTTGCCCTGGGCAAATTGTGTCAGGGACTTGCATGCCTGAAAACGTTACAGGAGCATTAGAATCAACAAATACACTGTCTGAAACTACAATAGAAGACCCACAACCATTTGTAGCTGTTAAATCAATATAATTCCACCCAAAATTACCAAAACTATGTTCTGAATAAGTTGACACATCAAAAGAACCATCATTATAATCCCATAGCACATTAGTTAAACCATAGTCTACGGCAAAACTTAACACATCGTTAGGGCAGGCAGTATCAGCAGATACATATAGGCTAGGAGGGTAACTAAACCCTACGCCAGTTGCAACCACATTAATAATTGTATCTAAAGAATACGTTCCACAAGTATTAGTAACCGCGCATGAAACAGAGTAGGTTCCTGGAGTAGTGTAACTATGCCAAGCTCCTCCGTAAGTAGATCCTTCAAGATATGAAGCTCCATCACCAAAATCCCAAAGCCACGAATCTCCATTACCAACAAGGTAAAAAGAAGTTTGATCATTTATACACGTTGAATCATTGTTTAGACTAAAAAATGAAGGAGGCCCCAACACATTTACCATGGTATTATAACTTCCAAGATAATTCCCTAAATTATCAAACGCATCAAGGTACACCCAAAAATCACCAGAAGAAGTATAGGTATAAGTTTGATTTGTTCCTGAAATCCAACCCCCTCCATTGCCAAAGTTCCATTGGTAGTTATCAGCATTTGGATCGCTAGTAGTATTAGTGAAAGTTACAGTCAAAGGTCCACATCCAGAAGTAACATCTGCCGTAAAAGACACTTGAGCGTTAACTGTTAAAAATGTGAATACTGAAAGCAATGATGAGAGGATATACTGTTTTTTCATTTTTTTGGAGTTTAAATCTAGGGCAAATATAACTCATTTCCCTATAAACAAACACGCAACACACATTACTTATCTCAACATATTAACCTTCCATAATATTTAAACCTACCATTCATCGAAGCGAGAATCATTGATCTAAACCATTAACCATTTTGAAAATTTTCGATTTTCCTGTATAAACACAAAAACGCCCTTCGACTGTACAACCCCTTTTGCGTTATATTCTGACGCCTATAACACCCATTCGACAAAAGCTCAAGATAAACTGCACTTCATTTTCGTTCATATCTTCACTCCAATTACATTTCGACTATGCTCAATGTAAACCGCTTCATAGAAGTTCGTTAAATACGAACTCCAATTACGCACACATCGTCAACTTGTTCGGTGTCGCCTTTCCAATTAGAAAATACTTCACTAATTCTTGTGTACTGCTCTTTCATAGGTAAATGAGAAATCGATAGAATATATTCTCTCATTTTCTTTACCATAAACTTCTTTCCTTTAAGGCCTCCAAATTGATCTTGAAAACCATCGGTTAATGTATAAATTACATCCCCTTTTTTCATTTCGAATACACCTCCTACAAATGGAACTTTATCCTTATCGTGTTTTCCAACCGGCATTTTCTCTGGCTTTATTTCAGTCAGAGCTCCATCTCGAACTATCCAAATTGGATTTTGAGCTGCAGTATATGTAAATTTATTACTGGGGAAATCAAAGCATATTATACTCGCATCCATTCCATCTTTTCCCCCGTCTGGGCTGCCATCTTTTTTTAAGCGTTCGATAATGGTTTTACGGGTAGAATTAAAAATGGAAGCAGGTTCAAGTAACTTTTGTTCAATGGCTTTTTCAATAGATGAAATATTAAGAATACTCATAATAGCTCCCGGAACTCCATGTCCAGTGCTATCAGCATTTACCATCGCAAAATTTCCGTTACTCAATTTATCTGCCCAATAAAAATCTCCACTTACCACATCTTTTGGTTGAAAGAACACAAAATATTCTTCTAAATTTTTATCCAGAATGTCATTTGTTGCTAAAAAACTACGCTGAATTCGTTCGGCATAATTAATACTGTCTGTTATTTCTCGATGTGCTTGCTCAACTAATTCTTTCTGACGCTCTGCAATATCTCTTTGTTTCTCGGCGTCTTGCTTTTGAATCACAACCTCTTTCGTTCGCTCTTCTACCAAGCCTTCCAATTGAATGTTTTTTTGTCTTACCCTTCTTATACTTAAACGAATTATGGTATAAACTACAATCACAAATCCGACTACGTAAAGCACATAAGCCCAAGTTGTTCTATACCATGGGGGAAGGACGTTAAAAGTGAAAATAGATTCCGCTGACACTAAACCATTGATGTTTTTAGCCTTTACTCTAAATGAGTATGAACCCTCTGATAAATAATATTCTTTTATTGTTCGCGGAGCCCATTTTGTCCAATCATCACTATGCCCTTCTAATAAAAAACTATATTCTGTTTTCTTTTCATCAATATAGGAAGTGGATGCAAAAGAAAAAGTTATGGGCATATTTGCTGAATATTTCAAATTAATTTCAAAACCCTCTGGCTGGGTTAAACTATTATTATCATCTTTTTGGTAAGCACCTCCAAACAGCAAGCTATCTCCAAAAGTCACGCTGCGAATTAAAGCATTAAAAGGAATCCCGTAATCACTTACTACTTTATTGTCATACCGAATTAAACCGTTTGTTCCTCCCAACCATGTAATCCCATTTTTCTCATGAAGCATCGTGTGGATTATATCGTCAGAGTGCCTCCTAAACATCTTACTATTCCATACATATTCTCCTTCAACAAGGCTTGAGTAACCTATTTCGTAATTATTTTCTTCATCAAATAAAACCATCCAAATATTTCCTTCAACATCTTGGCTTATTCTATGTAACCCTCTGCCTTCTGAAAAATCTACACCAAAGTCATTATAGACAATAAACTGACCTTTTACATACTTATATAAACCCATATCTGTTCCGGCAAAAACATCTTGACCTTTTTGAAACATATAATTCGAGCCCTCTGGAAGGCCTTCTTCTGTATAATACCTTTCAAACGTTATAGTTGAATCGCGAAATATATCCACATGCGTTTTGTAAACTCCACCTTCTAAATCTTTAGTGGTGCCAATCCAAATTGTACCATCGTCTTGCACAACAAAGTTAAATGGTTCGGCGCCTGTGAAATTTCTAAAATAATTTTCCGTTACAAACTCGCCATTCTCGTAAACCAAATTAGCTAATCCATCAAAGTGAATAATAATAATCTCATTTGGATTGAGAGGAGATACTTGAATTTCCCAAGGCCCCCCCGGTTGCAAATTGAATTTCTCATTTTTTTTATCTAATGCTATTACACCCTGTACTTCCGAAACTAACAATAAAGTATCATTTTCATTAGGAAACACCTGAAACCCATAACAATCTTTTTCAATGCTCCCTATATTTTCAAAAAACCCATTATCATCCATCCAATAAAGACCGTTTTGAGAAGCAACATATAGTCGATTGTTAAAACTAGCTAAGCCCTCCACAGTGCCTTGAAGGCCAGAGTATAAACCAAATTTCAATACCGGAGATCCAATCTCAATTTTTGAAATCCCAACATTTGTTCCTAACCAAAGGTTTTTTTCAGCATCTATAAATTGTGCTTTTATTGCGGCATCTATTAACCCTTTTTCTATGCCAATACTGTAAACGGTGTTAAACTTTTTATCGACAACAACAATTCCATTTGAGCTTGTCCCCAATGAAATCAAATCATCGTTAATTTTAATTGCAGAAAGCAAAGACATTCCATCAAAAATATTTCTTTTTATAAGCCTTCCTGTATTTGACAGCTCGTAAATACCATCTTGATCCGTGAAAAATAAATTTCTATTACCGAATCTAGCTGTAGCGATTACCCTTCGAGTTGAGAACTGCTCTCCTTCTTCCACCTTTTTCAAATCTTTCCCTTTGAGAACGAACAAGCCCAATCCGTTTTGCAAAACAAACAGTTTATTATCTAAAAAGAAAATATCCATAATCGTTGTTTCTGGCTTTATAACCTCAACACCTTCAGCGGTAATAACGAATAATTCCTCATCCGTTTTTAGATACTTTTTGTTATTTTGAAGAAGTATTTTTGCAACTCTACCAATACTATCAATTCCTAAATGTTCTAATTCAGAGACAAATTGTAAATTTCCTAATGCATCCGGTTTAAGCACTCCAAAATCTCCATTAGCTCCAGCGTAAATTAACCCATCTTCTCCTTTTATTAAAGAGAGACACCTCAAATCTTCTTTTCCAATAGGTATATTAGTCCAGTTTATGCCGTCATACTCAAAGATCCCTTTCTGATTGGAAAAATACATTACCCCTCGTGAATCTTGAACTATGTCGAAAATTTGCGGGTTCCCATTGTACTCTTTAGGAGAATAATTTTCCAGTAAAAAAGTTCCATTTAGATCTGGCAAACTTTTCTGCGCCAATCCCTGAAACATCAGGGAAAAGAATACAATAAAATATAAAAGGATAGTTTTCACCAAACAAAGATAAAAATTGGCTTGAATAATCAACCTTAACTAAAAATAAAATTCGGTTATTATTGTTCACCCCCCTTAAATAACACCCTGGAATAACCTCTATTGTTTTGAATAAGAAAGACATTATACACTCCTGAATTATAGCGTACCAAATCAATGTTTACTTGATGCTGTCCTAAAACCTTTATAGCGTAATACTATTTATTACTGACCCTTTGCGCTTCCGCTTTTTATGACGCACAACAATTAATCATACTTGCAAGAGGTGACATTAAATTTTGACTAAAAAAAGACGCGGCCCGATACCATTAGATTTCTTCCTGGAGCACTTATTCCAGACGCAAACATTTTATAGTGCTGATCCATAAGATTGTTTACTCCAAATTGCAGCGTAACAGACTCGTTTAACGATAAACTTGCCCTTAAATTAATTGTATACCACGAAGGGCTCCCATCAACCGTTGCTTCTTGTGGATTATCCGTGATTCCTGCAGCAAAATCAGTGATTCTTTTCCAACTATTATAATTACTAAACAGTTCTATATCCCAGTTTTCCTTTTCAAGCAATAGCCTTGTTTTCCCAAATACTGGGGAAATGTGAGCAAACGGCTCCCTAGAACTTGTCAGGTATCCTTCAGTATAATTTAAACTTGAGGTAAGGTGGATGTTTTTAGTAAATGTGATTTTAATACTGCCAGACCCCCCATATATAATAGCCTGTTCGGCATTTATATTCGTTTGTATCTTTCTGTTTTTCCCTTCGTACATTAATGAATCCAGTCCATTCAACCTGTAATCTTCTCTTACAATAGCATGGTCCAAAACAGTACAAAAACCGATTACTCCAATTGTGACAAAATTAACTTTGTACGTGTTAATTCCATTGGAATGATATTCTCTTTGAAACGTTTTTGAAAACCCCAATTCAGCACTGTAAGCATATTCTGGCTTAATGTTATTGTTGGGAATTACCACAAAATCTCCTTTTTTAAACACCTTACCAAAATCATCAATGTTCGGAGATCTAAAACCAGTGCTAATATTAAAATTTGACTTAAAGTTTTTTGTTGGCAAATAAACCATTCCAAAACTTCCAGATAAAGCTCGACTGGTTGAATTGATAACGTCGAACGGAAGCGCAACAAACGATTCGTCAACAAAGCGAGCTCGCAAGTTGTTGTAGTTATACCTTCCGCCTACCTTGGTAATTACCTTTTTGAATGCGCGCGCATAGCTTAAGTAAAATGCTCCTGTACTCATCTCACTGCCTCCATCTGGGTATCGTGTAGATTCACTTCCCATTTCTCCAGTTACAATATCTTCAGTAAAGGCCGTTGAAACCAAATCATTATGCGTAAGTTCTAAGCCATAGAACAATTGCGATGCGCTGTCTATTGCACGCACTAAATCAACATTAAAACCATACACTTTCACATTTTCATTATTGCTACTTCTTGAATTTGAACCGAACAATCTTTTAACTCTATCTTCATTTATGTTTTGTGCAGATGCAATAAAAGAAGCTTTCGAAAAGAAAAAATTAGAAGCTGATAATTCGGTTTTGAAAGATGCGAACATCCTCTCCTGAGGACCATAATACCATTCTGAGTATTCCAACATACCATCCTCTTTAACATTATTAAGCCTATCAAACCTAGGGACATCCGTTGAATTTGAATATTGCGTATTCAGTTTAAATGTTACTTTTTCGGAGTGTCTGTAAATCAATTTTTGAAGTAAATCAACTTGTTTATATGCTGTTCCTATTTGTAGATTCGGATTCTCATTGATTAACGCAGAGTCTTTCCCGTCAACTCTTTGCGCGTAAATATTAATGTTCCCAAAATCATCATAGCCATGCACCCGTTTACTTCCTGACAATAAATCTCCAAAATCATTTGCCGAAACAGATGTAATAGAACCAAACTTCTTGCCTCCTATAGATATGTCAAAATGGCCCGACTTCTCATGATTAGCACTATTGTATCTCAACATTCCTGAACCACCTATAATAATTGAATCTCCTTTAGAAAGCTTTGGGTCTTTCGTGTGAAAATGAACAACGCCACCGATCGCATCACTCCCATAAACAGCAGAACCTGGTCCATAGAGGATTTCCACTTGAGAAAGAACGTTATTGTCAACAGTAATGCTGTTATGCAGGTGGCCCCCACGATAAATTGCATTGTTTAAACGAACTCCATCAATAAGTAAAAGAACTCTGTTTGCCTCAAACCCTCTTATTATTGGACTTCCACCCCCCATTTGACTCTTTTGAACTTGAATCCCATCAGCATTTTGCAAAACGTCAGCAGTAGTTTGGGCATTTAATTCTTCTAGTTCTTCTGCAGAAATAATTTCTGTTTGATTTGTGGATTTTCCATTATTCCTATTTTCATTCCTTAGAGGGGCTATTATTTGAACTCCACTGAGCATGTTGCTTGTAGGCTCCATAATTACCCAACGGCCTTCGTTTAGAATAGTAGCAACCGTTAATTTTTGGGATTTATAGGATTCTATTGTAAATACGAGGGTGTCATTTATCCCAAATTCAGAAATATTTGTATTGCCTTTATATCCTGTATGCGTGCACTTTGTCTCAAGAATATTGCAAACACCTACTTCGTCCAAAGGCTCAAACATTTCATTTACAACTCTTATCTGTTGCGCATTAAATGAAGGAACCCAGGAAAAGAACAGCAGGAAAAATCCTAGGGTTTTTCCTTTATTTAACCTTTTCCTTCCCTGTTTCATTTATCAATCTTCAAATATGGTTTCCAAAATTTTGTGCGAAGTTATTATATCCTTTTTCATTCCCAATTGCATTTCATAGTATTTAACCATTGCTCCTAATAATTCCTTTCGTTCGGGATTAGAATAATTCAATTCTGAAATAGTATCAAACTTCGTGCCTATAAGCAGTATAAAAGATTCGGATAACTCAACCGATAAATGGTAATCAAAAATGTCTTTCGGGAACTCAAAAACCCCTTCTTTTAAGCTGAAAAATTTTTGACTAGGTTTCTCCGGTGGCGAGGGTTGAAAACCAAAATACCTAGATAGTCCCATTAAAAAAACGAGGTGAAAATTCGCATTAAATTCGCTTTCATCAAAAATAGAAATCGCCGTAGAGATATAGTCGTATAGCTCTGAATTAGTTTCCTCTTCCTTAATGCACTTATATAAAATTTCAGTGAGAAATATAGCAATCATGCTCTTTCTTACGTCTCTTGTAATAGAAACTGGTGGTTTTTGCAACTTAATAAGGCCTGCATAATTAAGGCTTTTATTTGGATTATATGAGCTCTCAATTTCTAACAAATGGAAAGGTTGGAGAACTGCTGCTGCTCCTTTTTTTTTCTTTATTCCTTTTGCAATAAATGATTGCAAACCATACTCCTGTGTA
The DNA here is from genome assembly GCA_963926405.1 of uncultured Flavobacteriales bacterium. GTDB lineage: Bacteria > Bacteroidota > Bacteroidia > Flavobacteriales_D > Parvicellaceae > CALSMU01. The sequence continues at coordinate 8,034 of CAWUXI010000144.1, read as the reverse complement.
AATACTTTTAAAATAGCACTTGTTTCGGAGTAAGGGAAATGATTTAAGTAAATTCCTTTTATCGATTGCCGCATCAACTTAACTATTCGGAAGTTCTACATAAAATGCAGTGCCCTCTCCTATCTGTGTTTCAAAATATATTTGCCCAGTATGATTATCTATTATCTGTTTAACCATAGCTAAACCCAAACCAGCGCCGTTAGATTTAGTCGTAAAATTTGGCGAAAATATCTTTTTTTCAATTTCTGTAGTTATTCCAGTTCCATTATCTTTAACAATAATCAAATGTGTGTTTCCTTTTGGAACTAATCCAACCTTAATAATCCCTCTCCTATCATCAGGAATTGCCTGAATCGCATTTTTTATCAGATTACTAAACACACGATTTAATTGTTCTTTATCGCCTAAAATTATTGCCTCATTTGGATCATTTGCTTCAAAAACAACATCTACGTCAACTGTCTCGCTGAATAATTCACAGGTAGATCTCAAAACTTCTTTGATGTCAATTTCCAAAATAGTAGCTTTTGGCATTTGAGCAAAATTGGAAAACTCATTGGCTATAGATGTCAATGTGTCAATTTGCTGCACCATATTAGCCGAAAACTTAGATAGTTTTTCCTTAAACTCTGGATCATTTTTATCCAATGCTCTTTCCAAGTGTTGAACACTCAATCTCATCGGCGTTAGAGGGTTTTTAATCTCATGAGCAACTTGCTTTGCCATTTCTCTCCAGGCACTTTCTCTTTCACTCTTTGCTAATTTCTCGGCGCTTGACTCTAACTCCTCAATCATTAAATTATATTCATCCACTAAGGCTCCTATTTCGTCTTCACCTTTCCATTCAATTAATAAATTTTTCTTGTTAATTTTAACTTCTTTCAATTTGTTTGCAATTTCTCTTAGAGACTTTGTAATGTAATTAGACAAAAAATAAGCAAGTAAGCTTGCTCCAATTAATAAGAATACATATATCTCGAGCAGAGTTGTTAAAAATGGTGCTAAATCACTTTTGTCATTAGAATTCTCTAAATTATATGGAATATTAATTATAGCAATTTCTTGCCCTTTATTATTTAAGACATAAGAATAAGTAGACACATAGTGCTTGTTTAAGTTTTCTACTTGACGTTGTTTTGAATACTGCAACTTTTCTAGAAGTTCTGGCCCGATCGTTCGTGTATAAAATTCCGGGTCACTTTTGTTATCTCTGCTGGACATTAGAACTTGTCCTTTTGTGTTAAATATATTTATCTCGATGTTATTGACGTCTGCTAGCTCCTTAACTTTGTACTCAAAATCCTTTCGCACAAAGTCCATGTTTTTAGCAATTTCTACCTCCTTCAAAAAGTACTGTAATGATGTAGCAACTGTATGTTCTTTTCTTTTTAATCGGTCTTGATGGTACTTTTCATTTTGATCGTCGAAAAAAATGATAGTCGTAGCTCCAATTATTAGTAATGACAATAGAATTATTGCCAACATCGATATATAAATCCTTGTTCTAAGGCTTGGGCGGTACAAACTCATTTATATCATATTATTTTCTGCGCACCAATAATTTTTGAAACACAAGATCGTTTGAATCATTCCATATTTGGCACTTCAAAGGTACTGCCTCTTACAAACCGCACTCCAATTAATAACTCATGTGTTCCTGAACTATAGTTTTTTAAATTGGAAGTCGTAAAATCATATGAATATCCTATCAGTAAATTTTCACGGAATAGGTATCCAATCATAGCAGAAGCCGCATCGGAAGTCCGGTAAGCTAAGCCTAGCCATATCTGATTCTTATACGTTGCTTTAGTCATCAAGTCCGCTTGAACTGGAGCAGCTTGAACATACTTAACCAAAACCGTTGGTTCTATTTGAATGTCTTCACTTACATTAAAGCGATATCCTCCATGTACATAATAATGGTCCTCGAGCTTACTTAACCCTGTATTTGTTCCTTCGTCAAATTTTAATTTAGATTGTAAAATATTTGGAGCCGCTACTCCAAAATTCCAATTCTCATGATACAAATAAAGTGCACATTTTGCATCTGGAACAAGCGTTTGCATCACGCCGTCAATAATAACTGGATCATTGGGAGAATAGGTGTTTATCTTATGGCCATCTAACTTCCATTCTGATATCCCAAAACTCGCCCCTAGAGAAAGCCGAATAGATTCAGATAGGTTTAATTGGTAAGAATAAGACCCTTGAAATCCCGTCCGTCTGGTTGGACCAACATGATCTGTATAAAGAAATGCCCCTACCCCCATCTTTAGCTTTTTTGTTGGACCATTTACCGTTAATGAATACGTTCTTGGCGCATCAGTCAACCCGACCCATTGATATCTATGTCCTGACTTAACCTCAAAGTAGGATCTTGAACCTGCTATTGCAGGATTATATGCATAATCATTGAATAGAAACTGACTAAATGTTGGTAACTGTTGTGCCTTAACATTGAATAAAGACAAACAGTAAACTGCTATGATTAAATATTTTATTTTCATCTTTTTATCTTTATCGCATTATTGTTATAGGCCCAGTAAAAGCATCCGGATACTCAGGGTGGTTTAGGGTTATTATATAATAATATGTCCCGACCGGTAGATCCTTACCTTTATAAGTTCCGTCAAATTGTTGCACATCGCCAACTGATATAAAGAGTTGCTGCCCCCACCTATTATAAACTTCAATAACAGATTCTGGAAATTCAGTCATCAGGTCAAGTTGCCAAGTATCATTTATTCCATCTCCATTTGGAGAGAATCCATTAGGGAAAAATACATCTGGTAATAATTCGACATTTACCGAGTCGCTATTAATACATCCATTAGTATCTATAACCGTAACTAAATAGTTCTGGCTAATTATTACTAATAATTCTGGATTAGATTCTGTCCCCGATGTATCTGTAAAGTTTGTTGTTGGCGCCCATTGATAAATTACATCAGTAGCGGTAGGCGAACCACCTAAAATAATTGGTGTTCCATACGTTTCAATATAGTCCAATCCTGCATCTACTATTGGCAAGGGATTAACCAAAACCTCTACTGTATCTGCGGAGCTGCAATTTAGGTCTGTAGCAACTAAGACTAAGATGTCTAAATCTGCAACTATTGGGCAATATTGCAATGTATCAGTTAAAGCCAAGCTGTTACTAACTCCATTTGACACTTCAAACCATTCCAAAGTATAATTAAACGTTCCTGTAGCTGTTCCTATCATATCAATACAATCCCCCACACAAAGGCTACTGTCTATGCCTGCATTTGCAATTAATACATTCAGCGTATCAACTGGAATTGTGTCTAGATAAATACATCCATTATTATCTGTAATAGAAACTTCATAGTCCATTGGCAGAACATTCGTTATAGACGGGCCTCCAGGATCAACAAACCCAGATGGAGGAATAGACGCCCAGCTATATATATAAGGTAACGATCCTCCATTTACCGTTATGTAAATAGCTCCGTCTGTTGAATTGACACAGTATGCATCCGTAATAGAATCTATTACTATTGAGATTGCTATAGGATCATTAACGATTACTTCTGATAATAACGTACATAAATTGGCATCTGTAATTATCACTGTATCAGCACCCGCACATAAACTAGTTGCATCAGCTCCTACAGAAGGATTTCCTGTCCAAGTATATGCATATGGTAATGTTCCTCCTGAGACTACAACATAAGCTTCTCCGTCACAACTACCGCCACAAGAGGGGTCAATTATTGTAGGAGAACTAAATAAAATCGTATCTGGAGCGTTTACAACCCCTGACGCATAAGCAAAACATCCAGTCCCTGGATCAAATACTTCTACAGTATACGTTCCTGGAGCCAATGCATCAGCAACATTTAAAGCTCCAGCTGCCCCCATTGAAGCTGTTCCATTAAACCATTCATATGTTACAACACCAATGAAATTGGTTACTGCAGCGGAAATAGACCCCGTGTTATCATTATAACAATTGGCTCCAACTGTTTGCAAGACAACTTCGGGCGACCCAGTTCCTGGAATAGTAAAGGTTTCAATCACTTGGCAATTTCCGTCATCAATCGTTAATGTATATATCCCTGCTGCTGCACCAGTTGTATCCTTTCCTGTTCCAGGGGCAGGAGACCACATATAAGTATATGCTCCAGATCCTCCAGTAGTAGTCGTTATAATAGACCCATCTGAACCTCCACATGCAGATGGAGTTATGTAGGCAGTTGCTGCAATAACAGTAGCCGCAGTAATTGTAGTTTCTCCAATTAAAACACAGCCATTCGAATCGGTAATTTCAACACTGTAGTTACCCACTTCTAAGTTAGATGCCAAGCTATTTGTAGATCCATCGTGGATCCAGAGGTATGTATATGGCAATGTTCCTCCTGATGCAGTCACTTCAGCGGACCCATCATTCCCATCATTACAAGTTACACCGACCTCAGTCATTGTATAGCTTGTAGGACCTCCAATATCACTCACTCCGACATTTACATTTACAACACAATTGTTAAAATCAGTAATCTGAACAGTCTGAACACCTGGGCATAAACTACCAGCAATAGAGGTAGTTTGTCCATCAGACCAATTATACGTGTAAGGTGCTGAGCCGCCACTAGCAGTTATGGTTGCTCCTCCATCACAGATTCCACAAGTAGCATCAGTCACTGTATAGTTTCCTGTAACTTCCGTTGGAGAAGCAACCGTGATTGTTTCGAAAGAATTACACCCTGCTGCATCAATAACTTGGTATAAATAAATATCCGCTGGAGCATCTGTTAAGTCTTCTAACTGAGAAATTGCATTTGGATTCCATAAATAGGTATATGGCCCTGTTCCTGTGATTGAAACATCTATACCCCCATCAGTTGACCCATAACAACTAACATTTGTAATATTATCAACTGTAATTAAAGCTGCTCCAATATCATTTATAGTAATAACTGTGTCCAGTCTGCATCCATAAGAACCAATAATTCCCAAATTATATGGTCCAGAAGGAACATTAGTAATATCAGCTCCTGTGCTAATTCCTCCCCAATCATATGTATAAGGTGCTGAACCTCCACTAGCATTGGAAACTGCTGAGCCATTAGACGATAAACAGTTAGCGTTTGTTACTGTAACATCCGCTATTATTTCAGTGGATTCGATCATAATAAACGAGGTATCTTTTTGACAACCATTTTCATCTATAATAGTTAAGCTATAGGTATCGGCTATCAAGTTCGCAATATCCTCATTACTCGTAGGAGTAAAACTAGGAAGCAAAGCTGTCCAAGAATACACATATGGAGCCGTTCCTTGTGTTACTGTAATATCGATCTCGCCAGCTCCTTCCTGGAAACAACTATCTATTACAAGGACTGATGCAAGTTCCATAGGAACTGGCTGATTAATTGTGTATTGCTCAGTTATTGTGCACCCATAAGAATCTGTCGCTACAACCGTATAGTTACCTGTATCTAAAGCAACAAGATCTTCTGATAGCGATGGATTAGGAAGGAAACCACTATTAGTACTTGTCCAGGTATAGGTATAATCAGGTACAGTTAAAAATGGGGATCCTCCGGTTACTGTTATATCGATACTTCCATCCATTCCGCCCGAACAAAGTACATTGGCATCTAATCCGGAGATTGCAAGAGCAGAAGGTTCTGCGATCTCTATAGAAGCAACAGTAGAACAACCTGATACGGTATCTGTTACCACCACGTTATATGTATCTGGGGCCAATCCTGAGATGTTTGCTGATGAAGAATTGAACAATAAAACAACACTTGTCCAATCGAAGATTAAATCCGTACTTACGGTTGTCAAGGAAATAGAACCATTATCCAATCCGTTACAAGTCACATCGACTTCTGCTACGGTAACAGAAGGTCCATTTGAGTCCTGTATTGTGAAAATCTCTGTTGTTGCGCAACCCAAACTATCTGTCACAACTATTTGATATATATCTCCGTTTAGTGCATTCTCCGCAGAGTTATTCCCGAGCATTGGCCCTGAAGTATTTGACCAAGAATAAGTATATCCTGAAATTAAAGAAGGGCTACCTCCAGTAACTGCAGTTACAATGGATCCATCTGGCAATCCGCAAGCTGCATCAATTGCGATTGCATTCAATGCGATTGAATCCGGTTGAGTTAAGCAATAAGTGATGTTGTAATTACACAAATTTGAATCCGAAACAATTAAATCATAACAACCTGAATACAAATTTGATATGTTTTCAGATGAAGAAGTAAACATATCAGGACCAGTCCAAGAATAAGTATATCCAGAAATTAAAGAAGGACTGCCTCCGGTAGTTGTTAAATCAATTGCTCCAGATCCATCATCAAAACATGTAATATCGGTAATAATAGCTACAGCAGCAATTGGTTCTGTTGGGCCATCAACTATAATTGTTTGTGTAGTGCTGCACCCTGCAGGATTTGTTACGGATGAAACATAAGTCCCTCCACCAATATTTGTTAAATCTTCGGTTCCTGGGTCCACAAATGGAACAGGGCCAGTCCAATCATAAGTTAATCCAGTCTCTGTCACGGTCAAATCAATTGAACCGTTACCATCACCAAAACAAAAAACAGGAGTCACAGAACTTGTAACATCAGGTCCAGTTATATCAGAAACGCAAATCGTTACCGAGTCTTGACAAACATTAAAATCCGTAACAACTGCTTGATAACATCCATTAGCAAGATTAACTACCGTGTCATTTGTTCCAAGAGATACTCCTGGAATTAATACCTCTTCCCATTCATAAGTATATGGTGCTGTTCCTCCGCTTGCCGCAACGCTCACCGCGCCATCTGAAGTAACACATAAAGAATTTAATACAGCTGATGTTAAAACTATTGCGGTTGGTTCTATCAAAGTAGCAGAATATGTGGTTGTACAAAGGTTGGTGTCCGTAACCAGTAAATCATAAGTACCTCCTCCTAGTCCGTTAACATCTTCATTAGCAGAAAAAGGTAATGGATCTGACCAAGCGAACGTATATCCTAAAGTTCCGCCAGTTACAGTGATGTCTATTGCTCCTAGTCCATCACCATTGCATGATGGGCTTATATCTATTCCAGTTACAGCTAATATTGCTGGCTCTAAAATACTATCACTATAAGTTGCTAAACATCCATCAGCATCCGTCACTGTAAGCGTATCATATATTGGCCCTGAATTAGTAATGTCCTGCGTTATAGCTCCAGATTGGCTCCATAAAAAACTTGTATATGGCACTTGTCCTCCAGAAACATTAACAATTATTGAACCATCGTTATTACCAAAACAGGTTACATCTGATTGCGTCACTAAAGTAATTGAAGGGGCACTAGGATTTATAACCGTTTCATTCGCAGTTGCCAGACAACCCAAATCATCTATAACTGTAACCATAGTTGCTAGTGGATCTAGTCCTGTTTCAGTAGCATTATCAAATCCTATCCCGTTGAAATCCCAATCAATTGTATATGGCAATACTCCCCCTACTGCAATAACCGATACTTGACCATCATTTCCAGCACAAGAAGCGGGCAGACTTGAAGTAGTTAATGTCAAAGCAGGGTTATCGTTCAAATCATAACATGCTGCTGCCTGACATCCATTTCCGTCTGTTACAGTAACACAGTATTGTCCTGCTTCCAGTCCTGTTATGTCTTCATTCGTTGAAACATAACCATTTGGACCAGTCCATGCATAAGTAGTTATGCCTAAATTATCAGTAGGTGTAAGGTCAATTTCTCCTGTAAATTCATCAGCACATAGAGGATTGATTAGTGCTGCTGTTAACGCAATTTCTAAAGGCTCTAAAATATCAATGACCGAGGATGAAACACATCCGTCTTCTGTATCTTCGACAGTGTATTGCCCAGGTAATAGTCCAGTTGGGTTTAATGTGTTATTAGCAATTAACGTTGGACCACTTGTGTAGAATAAAGAATCTCCTGATGTAATAGAAGTGATCGTGATAGTACCGTCAACTTCTCCAAAACAAGACATATCCGTTTGTGTAAAAGTTATCGGTGGAGATAAAAG
>CAWUXI010000143.1:0-6354 GCA_963926405.1 uncultured Flavobacteriales bacterium | reverse complement strand
TTATTGCTTGTTTTGTAAATGTTTTTTTCAATGTATAGAAAATTTATGTGTCAGACAATTAATTTAGCAAAATCATTAGCCACCTTTTCATTCATAATCTGTGCATATATTTGCGTACTCCGTATGCTATTGTGTCCCAATACTTTTTGTAGCGTTTCTAATGGCACTCCATTAGCTAGTGCTATAGTGGTGGCAAAGGTGTGTCTTCCGCAGTGGTAACTTAAGTTCTTGTTTAGGTTTACTAGTTTTGCTAACTTTTTTAAGTTCCTATTAATTGCTTGGTTACTATATATGGGAAAAGTCTCTTTGTAATGTGTTAAATACCTATTCAATATAGCTAATGCTTTAGGAAGCAAAGGAACTTCCTCTTTAGTTCCAGTTTTTTGTCTTGTAGCACTCAACCATAGGTTGTCATCAAACCCTACAATTATATTGTTCTTAGAAAGATTCTTAACTTCTACATAAGATAGTCCTGTGTAACATGCTAAAAGAAAAAAGTCCCTTGTGTTGTTTAAGGTTTTATCTTGGAAAGAAGCAGATTCTATAGTTCGTAATTCATGTTTGTTTAAATACTTGGGTAATACCTTTTTGAACTTAATTTTGTATGCTGATAAAGGGTTGTATTTAAGGCATTCTATTCTTATTCCGTAGTTGAGTATAGCTTTTAGTCTTTGGAGGTGTTTCATGGCTCCATTTTGCGTGCAAGAGGTATTTGTTTTTAGGTATTTTTCAAAGTAAACGGCAAACTTTATTGAAATGCTCTCTAGTGGTATTTCTTTTCTTTTGTATTCCTTTGTCAAGTACTTTTCCAAAGCCCTTTTAGAGTATCTGTAGTTCTTTAAGCTTCCTTCTGCAAGTTCTTTGTCCATGTCTTTGATAAAAACACCTGTAAGCGCTATTAAGCCATTTGTCTCTATGTGTTTCCCAAAGTAAATGTCTTTTAAAAGTTCAGCAGAAATAGGAGAGGAGTTCTTTCCTTTAAACTCAAAGTATAAATCTTTGAGTTTTTTATCTAGTTCATCTAAGGATTGGTTTAAACTATCAGAGTATTCAGCTTTTGGGGATAACCTTTTGAACTCATTGTTCCAAAGTCCTTCTTTAGCTCTGATTTTTGTGGAAAACTCTGCTATAGTTTTTCCAATTTTAATTCTGCAATAAATCGGAATCCCTTTTTTACTCTTTCTGCTATTTCTTGGAATAAATGAAATTACACATGTGTTAACCATAATCCTTGTTTTAAATTAAACATTGTTATGGAGAAAAAGTGTTCACTAATATGTTCACTAGATGAACAAAATATAGCTTGTTCACTAAACAAAAAGACACAAAAAAAGCCCAATCTATAGTAGATTGAGCTTAAAAAGTCGGGGTGGCAGGATTCGAACCTGCGATCTCCTGGTCCCAAACCAGGCGCCTTGACCGGACTGGGCCACACCCCGAAAAATCGGTTTTGCAAAGGAAAGCATTTTTGTGTAACCACAAAGGACTTTCTTAATTAATTGCGGAGAGACAGGGATTCGAACCCTGGGTACCCTTGTGAGGTACGCTTATTTAGCAAACAAGTCCTTTCGGCCACTCAGGCACCTCTCCGTATGTAAAGATCGTTTCCCTTATTAGGGATAGCAAAAATAACACAGTTTTTCAAATCACAAACGTATCGGTGCATTTTTATAAAAAAAAGATTGTTTTCTCAAAAATAAGAGTTGTTTAAATCAGGTTTTTATAAACTTCAATCAACTGATTAGTCAACACTTCTGATTCAAATTTCTTAACATATTCCAATCCTTTCTTGACCATTAATTTTTGCTGATTAGGGTTGTCTAATAAATCGTCGATTGTTTTTCCCAGCTCTTTAAAGTTGTTTGTGTCCACATAAATACTATCTGGGCCTCCGGCTTCAGGAAAACATCCTCCTTGAGTTGTAATTACGGGTATTCCAGAATTCATAGCCTCTATAATGGGGATTCCAAAGCCTTCAAATACAGATGGATAGACGAAAATAGTTGCCAATTGATAAATGGATGGTAACTCATCAATAGTAACGTCTTTTAAAAATATAAATCGATTTTCATCGATTTTTAATTTTTGCATTTGTACTTTCAAAAAGTTAAAATATTTAGTTTTTCTGCCAACAACAACAATTGGTAAGTCGTTTTTCATTAATGGAATTGCTTGAAGCAATGCATTCAAATTCTTGCGTGTTTCAATCGTTCCTACATTCAGAATAAATTCGTCAGGAAGATTAAAATTCGTTTTTATGTGTTGTTTTATTTCTTTAGAATATTTCTTTTTAAAATTCTCATGGCAGGTTTGGTATATCACCTTAATCTTTTCCTCTGGCACCTTGTAGTATTGAACAATGTCTTTTTTTGTCTGTTCGCTTATTGCGATAACCAAATCAGCATTTCTAGCAGCATACTTAAATTTAATGTTATGAATTCTTCTGTCAATTGCTCTATAGTTTCTTGGGTATCTTCTGAAAATTAAATCGTGTATCGTAACCACATATTTAATTCTTTCATTACCAAACTTTCTTCTTCGCGGTATTTCATTGCTTAATCCATGAAAGATTTCGATACCATCTTTCAGTAAAAATTTTTCTAAATTAATTGACCTCCAAAAGCCTTTAAACGTTTTATGTATAGGCGTTTCAGGAAAACGTTTGTGAATATTGTCCTTACCTTCAATAAAAGCGAAACGAGGATTTTTAGAAGATTTAGGACTGTACATGAAGAATTCATCCGCAGAATTGCTTTCCAGTAAACTTTTAATCAAGTCTCTACTGTAATTACCTAAACCCGTATAGTTGTGGTAGGCTCTTTTAGCGTCAAATCCAATTTTCATATTAGTGTAAAACTAAAGAATAAATCTTAAACGGCTACATTGTGTTCGCGCAATGCATCGTTTAAAGAAGTTTTAAGGTCCGTACTCGCTTTTCTTTCTCCTATGATAAGTGCGCAAGGAACATTGTATTCTCCGGCTTTAAATTGCTTTGGATAGGTTCCTGGTATTACCACTTTTCTTGGTGGAACATAACCTCTGTGCTCTACTGGAGTGTCACCTGTGACGTCAATAATTTTTGTAGACTTAGTAAGTACCACATTAGCTCCCAATACGGCCTCTTTTCCAACTCTTACACCTTCAACAACTATACACCTTGAACCAATAAATGCTCCATCTTCGATGATAACAGGTGCAGCTTGCAACGGTTCTAATACACCTCCAATTCCAACACCTCCGCTTAAATGAACGTCTTTTCCAATTTGAGCACAAGATCCAACGGTTGCCCAAGTGTCTACCATGGTTCCGCTATCTACATATGCGCCAATATTGATATAACTCGGCATCATGATTACACCTCTTGCTATAAAAGCTCCATAACGAGCTACTGCATGCGGTACAACTCTTACGCCTAATTCTTTGTAATTTGTTTTAAGTGCCATTTTATCGTGGAATTCAAAAGGCCCAACTTCAATGGTTTCCATTTTACGAATAGGGAAATACATAACTACCGCTTTCTTGACCCATTCATTCACTTGCCATTCGCCATTTTCCAATGGTTCAGCACAACGTAATTGACCTTTATCTATCTTTTCAATAACAGATTCAATCGCCGTTATTGTTTCAGTTTCTGCTAAAAGCTCTCGGTTGTCCCATGCTTTCTCAATTGTTGCTCTCAATACTTCCATTGCTACACTTAATTTTAGCGCTAAGTTAATAGGTTGTACCATTTAGTAATTGAATTGTGGTAAATTCTATAAGATTGTTGATATTTGTGAAATTATTAATTGAATTTGGAAATGCCAAGGATCGTTGCTATAGATTACGGGACCAAGCGGGTAGGAGTTGCGGTTACAGATGAGCTGCAAATTATAGCAAGTGGGCTAACAACCGTTCATTCTAGGGAGATTATTCAATTCTTAAAAGATTATTGCAACAAGCAAAAAGTAGAGTGCATTGTGATTGGAGAACCGAAAAGCCTTCAAAATGGAGACACAGATAGTACTGAGCCAATTGAAAATTTTGTTCGGCACATGGTTAAAATATTTCCAGAAATAAAAATTGATAGAATAGATGAGCGTTTTACATCTGTCCTGGCTTCAAGAGCTATATTGGCTTCTGTGGTTAAAAAGAAGAAACGACAAGACAAAGGGTTAGTGGATGAAGTGAGCGCAACTATCATGTTGCAAGATTACATGGAAAGAAAGAGTAAAGGGTTTTCTTAAATACAGGATAAATGTTATGTGGTTGAGATTATTGATCTTTTTATAAATTGCCTCATTTCAGCAATAGTGACTGGAGACGAGTAATTGCGTTCGACGAAGGAGAAAGAAGCATGGAGCGTTGGGAAGTCATGTTACGCAGTAATTGCCTTTTTGAGGCTTGAGTTTTTTGGTTCGTTTTTTTTGCGTCATCCTGAGCGGAGTCGAAGGAAAGACAAAAATGAACAGAAATAAATTAGAAATAACAGCACGTGAGTAATTACTATATTGTTACTATAATAGTGAATAAGCAGATATAAAATATATATTTTTGCAAACTAATTTTTAGATAGAAAAATGATATTACCTGTTATAGCATATGGAGATCCGGTTTTAAGAGCTGAATGTCAGGAAATTGAAGAAGGAACTGATATGACAAAAATCCTAAAGGACATGCATGACACTATGTATGATGCTTCAGGCGTTGGTTTGGCAGCTCCACAGGTCGGAAAGTCCATTCGTTTATTTATTGTAGATGCTGCTCCGTTTGCAGAAGAAGAGCCTGAAAATGAAGAGGAGGCAAAGAGCTTTGAAATCCTAAAGAATTTTAAAAAAGTATTTATCAATCCAATTATAGAGGAGGAGAGAGGTAAAAAATGGCCTTTTACTGAAGGTTGTTTAAGCATTCCCGGGATTCGTGAAGAGGTAATTCGAGAAAATATTATTAAAATTTCTTACTTCGATGAGAAGTGGAATTTTCATGAAGAAGAGTATACAGGTGTAGCTGCAAGAATTATTCAACACGAATACGATCATATTGAAGGAATACTTTTTACAGACCATCTTAATCCACTGAAAAGAAGAATGTTAAAGAGAAGGTTAACTGATATTTCAAGAGGCGAAGTTAGCGTAACCTACCGAATGAAATTTCCAAAATAAATTGAGTATGAAGAAAGTAATTTATCTAATAGCGACGTTATTGGTTTCGTTAAGTTGTGGAACTGAAGAAGTAAAACCGGATGAAAAACCAGAAGAAATTGTTATCCTAAGTGTAGATGATCAATTTGAGGCATTAGCAGAAATGGACAGAAAATTACTTACAGCTGATTTGTCAATTGACACAAAAGTTTCTAAGCAGTTATATGCTGCTGCAAATTTATTTGCTAGCGAAAACCCTTCCCATGAGAGGGCTGCAGATGCTTTGGAGTTGGCTGCTAAAGGTGCAGAGGGGATAGGAAAATACAACGATGCAATCAACATTTTGCATAAAATTATAACGGATTATCCAGAAACGGAAAAAACGCCAATGTTTATGTATAGAAAAGCGATAATCCTTGAAGAAAAAATGGGGAAGCCTGACAATGCTAGAGCCGCTTACCAAGCTCTGATAGCCAGATTTCCAAACGATTTACTTTCAATTAGCGCACAGGAATACCTGGATATGGATTACCTCAATATGTCTGATGCAGAGGTAATTCAGTTTTTAGAAAGTAAAAATCAAGAAGTAGAATAAGTTTGATTAATCCTTCCGAGCTCACAAAGCTCCATTCCATAAAGGTTTGGGGCTTTGCTTCTTTTATGGCGCACAGAACTTAAAAGGTTAGATAATAAGAGAAAAAGACACATCGAAATAAGCTAAGATTTGTGAACTCCCTCTATATATTTACTGAGCGTAGCACAGTAAATCTCCTTTGATTCGATATTTTAACAGTTTGTAAATAAAGGTTTTAATCTTGTTGTTTGACCCTTTTTTATTTGTAGTTTTGTCTTTGGTTACAAATTTTTACTATTCCATAAAAGAAAGTATATTTGGTTCTCTAAAATTTTATATTATGAAAAAACTATTACTACTTATTACCCCTCTACTTTATTCTACTCTAAGTTATACGCAATGCAATACATTATTTATTGAGAACGGGCAATCGCTAGCGCCTTTAACCAGTATGTCCTCTAAATTAGCAGACTTGGACGGAGATGGTGATATGGATGCTTTTGTGGCAAATAATGGAGCCAATAAGGTGTGGCTTAATGACGGGGCTGGAAATTTTACAGACAATGGCCAAAGCTTAGGGCTCGGAATAAGTTTTGGTGTAGATCTTGCAGATCTGGATGGAGATGGCGACATAGATGCTTTTGTAGCAAATGACGGAGG
>CAWUXI010000142.1:0-30772 GCA_963926405.1 uncultured Flavobacteriales bacterium | reverse complement strand
AGCCTGAACGCAATAGTTCTTCGCTGTATTTTTCTGCAGAATCTAAATCAGTTTCCAAATAGTTTTCGATGATTGGTTTTAATTCTTCTAGTTTCGTTTGCCCTTTTAAATTTAAAGAAACCATTAATAGAATTAGTAAATGTGTGTAACGAAAGTTCATTAGTTAATAAATTGTGGTTTCAGTTTAAGCATCAAAATAGATAAAGAGTGTGCAATAAAAAATGAGGCGAAAATATCTATGCTGTAATGACCATGTGACATTAGCACAATAAAAACCATTGTAATAGAGTAGACTATTGCAATCCATTTTACACTTTTTACACTGGTTAATAAGGCGTAAAAAAATGGAGTGCCAACATGCCCAGAAAAGAATAGGTCTGCGTTAAAAGAATAATAGGATAATTCATTAGGAGTTACTAATAGGGTTTCAGGAGGTCCAAGATGGGTAAGAGCGATAAAAAAGCACCTAACCATTACAAATAAACTCATGGAAACCAGAATAAAGGAAAATTCTTTGGGAAAAATTAATCTATACATGACATTGCCTGCCCAAAATAAAAGAACCGCCCAAAAAAATAGGAAGTTTAAATCATAGATAGGGATATTGTCCAATATTAAATCTCCAACTGCTTGTCCATGCACATGATCTACATAAGTGGAAACTTTATTGTTGACAGCGAAAGAGGAAATTAGTGCGGCAATTCCAGTAACGAAAAGTGCTATTTTTTTGTTAGAGGAAAGTATTTCCCTCCACTGAGATTGTTTAGTAGTCATTTAGTAATTGCTAATTTTTCTTTTAGGTATTTACCTGTATAGGATGATTTACAATTTACTAAATTTTCTGGAGTTCCTTCAAAAACGATGTTTCCTCCAATATCACCAGCTTCAGGGCCAAGGTCAATAACCCAATCTGCGCATTTAATTATTTCTGCGTTATGCTCAATTATCAAAATAGAGTGCCCAATTTCAATTAAAGCATTGACTGCAGATAGTAACTTGCGAATATCATGAAAGTGCAATCCAGTAGTTGGTTCATCAAAAATAAACAGCGTTTTAGTTTGTGTTTTTCCTTTCGAGAGAAATGAAGCTAACTTAACTCGCTGAGCTTCTCCGCCACTAAGAGTGTTACTAGATTGTCCAAGTTGTATATAACCTAAGCCTACATCTTGTAATGGTTGAATTTTCGCAACAATTCGCTTTTCAATTCTTTCGTCAGTCAGAGAAAAGAACTCAATAGCGTCATCCACAGTCATGCATAAAATATCAAATATGTTTTTCTCTTTATATCTAACTTCTAAAACATCATCTTTAAACCTCCGAGAATTGCAAGAGTCACATTCCAAGTAAACATCTGCCATAAATTGCATCGAAACTTTAATTGTCCCTTCCCCTTCGCAGGCATCACATCTTCCTCCTTCCACATTAAAGCTAAAGTGTTTGGGTTGAAATCCATTTATTTTTGAAATTTGTTGATTACTGTAAAGTGTTCTAACTTCATCATAAGCCTTAACATAAGTAACTGGATTAGATCGAGAACTTTTCCCAATAGGGTTTTGATCAACAAATTCAATATCTTCTATTAATTTAAAATCTCCAGAAAGGTTGTCATATTCTCCAGTTCTAGCAGCAGTCCCTCCTAATTGCTTTTTTAATGCCGGGTATAATATCTGTCTGATTAAGGATGATTTTCCACTACCACTAACACCTGTTATAACAGTAAGTGTTTCCAAAGGGATCTGAACTGTAAGGTTTTTAAGATTATTTTCTCTTGCCCCTTCAATAGTAATAGAGTTTTTCCAGGGCCTTCTTTTTAATGGAACAGGAATAACTTCTTTTAAAGTCAAATACTTAGCGGTTAAGCTTTTCTCTGAATGAATTAACTCATCATGATTTCCTTGAAACACGACTTGACCTCCGTGCGAACCAGCCATTGGTCCCATATCTATTATTTCGTCAGCATTTTTCATGACTTCTTCTTCATGTTCGACTATAATAACAGTGTTACCTAGATTTTTTAATGAATTAAGGACTTTCAGTAATCTCTTCGTATCTCTTGGGTGTAAGCCAATACTGGGTTCATCTAGAATGTACATGGAGCCTACTAGGCTGCTACCTAATGATGTTGCAAGGTTAATACGTTGTGATTCTCCTCCAGAAAGTGAATTTGATTGCCTATTGAGTGTTAAATACCCCAATCCAACATCGCTCAAGTATTGTAGTCGAGAATTAATTTCTAACAATAAACGTTTAGCAATTATTTGGTCATGCTTATTCAATTTGATTTCATCCATAAATTCCTTGCATGAATCAATATTCATAGATGCTATGTCCATTATAGCTTTACCTGCAACGGTAACATAGCTGGCATCTTTTCGAAGTTTATTGCCGTTACAATCAGGGCATAACGTTTTACCTTTGTACCGACTTAACATTACGCGGTATTGGATTTTATAAATTTTACTTTCTAAATATTTAAAGAAGCCATTAAGTCCGCTGAAATATTTATTGCCTGTCCAGATTAGTTTAACCTGTTCTTTGCTCAATTCATGAAAAGGTTTGTGAATAGGGAAGTTGAATTCATGCGCATTCATTACCAATTCATTTTTCCAAACTTGCATTTTCTCTCCTCTCCAACAAACTACAGCATCATTAAAAACAGATAAATTCTTGTTTGGGATAACTAAATCAGCATCTATTCCAAGCACTTTACCAAACCCTTCACAAGTTGTACAAGCTCCTATAGGATTATTGAAAGTGAAGAAATTAATCGAAGGTTCAGTAAATGCAATGCCGTCCAATTCAAACTTATTTGAGAATGTTTTGATTACCTCCTTCTCACTAACTATAATTGCAACGCAATCTCCTTCACCTTCTAGGAATGCTACTTCTGCAGATTCTCCAATTCTAGCTTGGTTCTCATCACTTTCATTGTCGCAGATTAATCGGTCAATTAATAGCTGAATAGTTCTGTTATCCTCTAGTGTTTCTGAATCTAATAGTTTATCTATTCTTTCAATTTTTCCTTCCAGATAAACCCTGCTAAATCCTTGGTCGATAAATATTTCCAGTTGTTTTTTTACGGTTCTATCTTTTTGTACAATAACAGGAGATAGGATCAAGGCTTTTGTTCCTTTTTCAAATGAGTTTAGAAAATCAACAACATCAGTTGCCGTTTCTCTTTTGACTTCCTTGCCAGAAATAGGAGAGTGGGTCTTTCCAATTCGAGCAAATAGTAACTTTAAAAAGTCATATATTTCAGTGCTCGTTCCAACTGTAGATCTAGGATTGCTCGTATTTACTTTTTGCTCAATAGCAATTGCTGGGGATATTCCTTTGATTCCATCAACATCTGGTTTGTCAAGTCTCCCCAAAAATTGGCGTGCATAAGAACTTAAACTTTCAACATAACGTCTTTGACCTTCGGCGTATAAAGTGTCAAAAGCCAAGGAAGATTTACCAGACCCTGATAGTCCAGTAATTACCGTCATTTTATTTCGTTGAATTGCTACATCAATATTTTTTAAATTATGAACTCTCGCTCCTTTAATTAAAATGTGGGTTTTATGTGATTTACCTTTTAGCATGATTAAAGCAATGAAGCTAAGTAAAAAAGTGAATTTATTAGCTAACCCCGGGTAATATTTATTTGCTCCGAACTAATAACTAGCCATTATCCTCTAAAATCAGCCTTTAAATAATTCAATTTACCAAAAGATGTTAATATTTTGGTGTACTTGTTTCATTGGTATATATTTGTATAAATAAAATAAAATGGTTTTCGGGCAACCTTAATTCATTTTTTAAGTTAACGAATAAAGAAACCTTAAATAATAGCCTATTGATATAAAATCTACTTTTTAACATTTTGAATTAAAGTTAAACCTAAAGGTAGATATTATGCTATTAAGTAAAGTTGAGGATAAGCAATTGGTTCGTGAGTATCTAAATGGAAAGGAACGGGCATTTGAAGTTCTAATCTCGAGATATAAAGACAGAGTTTACGGATATGTTTATAAGATGGTCAAAGATGAAGATTTGACCAACGATATATTCCAGGATACCTTTATCAAGGTAATTAATACACTCAAAAAAGGAAAGTACAACGAAGAAGGTAAATTTTTACCTTGGGTAATGCGAATTGCGCACAACCTAGTAATCGACCATTTTAGAAAATCAGCAAAAATGCCTATAGCGGGTCGTGGAAATGGCAACGAAGATGATGCGTTCGATATTTTCAATGTATTGCGGTTAGAGGATTGTACAGTAGAGGATGATTTAATTGAAGAACAGATTCACGATGACGTTAGAGCACTAGTAGAGTTATTGCCAGATGATCAAAGACAAGTTGTTAAAATGCGTCATTATATGGGGATGAGCTTTAAAGATATTGCTGAAACCACAGATGTCTCAATTAATACAGCTTTAGGTAGAATGCGTTATGCATTAATTAATCTTAGAAAATTGATTGAAGAAAAAGATATAATGCTTACCGTGCATTAATCACTTTAAAACAGTTCTTTCAAAGTAAGTAATCTATCTTTTTTAGTATTTGTAAAGTAAGACTCATGGTGACGATTACTGAACATATTAAATATTGAAAAAGGATTCCATCCGGGAATTGAAATTTTGAATCTATTGATTAATGCAAAACATGACTTTTAGGTAAAATGTGTCAATAGAAGTAACACATGTTAGTAGCGTTTTGGTAAAGCTCATGGTGACTGTTGACAGGCTAAAGCCAATTGTGTTTGAAAAAAATTATCCTTTAAATAATAAATAAAAAAACTTGGCGTTAGTTATGTAGCTTGAGAGATACTTAAGCATATAATTTAAACGAATCCTTTATTTCGCCTATGAAAAAAGTTTTTACTCTAACTGAAAATACCTTATTTACTCAATCCCGATTGCTATCGGTAGAAAAAGACCTCTGTAATGAAGTCTTAAAAGAAAAAGTTGTTAGTCCTAAACAGACAACAATTGATACTATTTTAAATTACTCTAGAGCTTTGAGCATAAGGAAGTCATCAATAATCAACCATATAGAAATGGTTTTAAATTAAAGTAGTTAAATTTTCAGTGAAGCCCCATTAGCATTTTGTTAAATGGGGCTTTTTAATACTCTAAAATTAGAAAACAAAAAAGCCTGTTACAAAGTAACAGGCTTTTTAAAATAGTGTAATACTAAATTTTATCCTCCAACAACTTCAAATTCGATTTCTACAGAAATTTCTTTGTGCAATTGAACGTTAGCTTTGTATTTTCCCGCTGTTTTGATAGCGTCTCCGATAAGATTAATGTTCTTACGTTCAACTTCAAATCCAGCAGAAACTAGAGCTTCAGCTACTTGTACGTTAGAAACAGAGCCGAAAATCTTTCCGTTCTCTCCAACTTTCGCTAAAACTTTAATTTTAGCTTTTTCTAATTTAGCAACAGATTTTTCAGCTTCAGCTTTAACTTTCTCTGCTTTGTGCGCTCTTTGGCGTAAAGTCTCTGCGTTCATCTTCTTGATAGACTCAGTAGCCAGTACAGCTTTTCCTTGTGGGATAAGGTAGTTTCTTCCGTAACCGTTCTTTACAGAAACAATTTCGTCTTTATCCCCTAGGTTATCTACATTATTCTTTAATAAAACATCCATGATTTGGGTCCTCCTTATTTTAATTGATCTGCAACGTATGGTAAAATAGCTAAGTGACGTGCACGTTTTACGGCAGTCGAAACTTTTTTCTGATACTTTGCAGATGTTCCTGTTAATCTTCTAGGTAAAATTTTACCTTGCTCGTTTATAAATTTTAATAAAAAAACAGGGTTTTTGTAATCTACGTACTTTATTCCTGATTTCTTAAACCTACAGTATTTCGATTTTTGTACATCAATACTGATTGGGGTTAGATATCTAATATCTGATTCTTTTCCAGCCATGTTAAATAGTTTAAGTTAGTTAATTAGGCTTTCGCCATTGTTCTTCCTTTGTCAGCAAATGCAATGTGATCTTTATCCATTCTCATAGTTAAAAAACGCATTACCATTTCGTCTCTTTTAAATGCAACCTCTAAGTTTGCAATTACACTTCCTTCAGCTTCGAACTCAATTAAGTTGTAAAAACCTGTGGATTTCTTCTGGATTGGGTAAGCTAATTTTTTTAAGCCCCAATCTTCTTCATGAAGAACTTTTGCACCACTGTCTTTAAGAACTTTCTTAAACTTCTTTACTGCTTCCTTTGCCTGATCTGCCGACAAAACGGGAGTTAAAATGAAAACAGTTTCGTAATGATTCATATTCTTTGTTTTGGTATTAAGAACCATGGTCTATCCATAATTCGGGCGGCAAAGATATGTATATTTATCGGAAAATGAAACAATTGATCCAAACAACTTAGGTTTTCGAAGAGTTTGGCAAATTTACATGTGTTCAAATCAATGCAAAATATTGATACATAGCTTTATGGAGAAATATTTTAAAGTAGATATGGAGATAAAGAAAGAGATAAAAATTTGTAAACCTAAGTTATTTGGGTGTTAGCTTATTAACATATTGTTGATAAGTAATGAGTGCTAAAGTATTGTAAATATTGGTGTATAGAAAGAATTAATTTAGTTTTGTAATCCTTAAAATGGCAGAAGAACAATTCATAGTATCCGCAAGGAAATATAGGCCAACTACTTGGGAAACCGTGGTTGGACAGGAGACGATTACTTCTACGTTGCAACATGCCATTGATACAGGGCATTTAGCACAAGCTTATTTATTTTGTGGTCCAAGAGGAGTAGGTAAAACTACTTGTGCTCGAATTTTCGCAAAAACGATCAATCAAAAAGACGGAATGGAGCAGGAGGATTTTTCCTTTAATATTTTTGAATTGGATGCAGCTTCGAATAATTCAGTTGATGATATTCGATCAATTACGGATCAAGTTAGAATTGTTCCCCAGGTAGGAAAATACAAAGTTTATATAATAGATGAGGTACACATGTTATCGACAAATGCTTTTAATGCATTTTTGAAAACGTTAGAAGAGCCACCTCCTCATGCTATATTTATATTAGCAACCACAGAGAAACATAAGATTATCCCAACAATATTGTCTCGTTGTCAAGTTTATGATTTCAATCGCATATCAATTCAAGATATGGCAAATCACTTGGCTTATGTTGCCAAAGAAGAGAATGTTAAGTTTGAGCCAGATGCTTTGCATGTTATAGCAGAGAAAGCTGATGGAGCTTTGCGCGATGCACTTTCTATGTTTGATCAAATCGTAAATTATTGTGATGGCAACATTACTTACGATGCCGTAATTAAAAACCTCAATATTCTTGACTACGATTATTACTTTAAAATAACAGATAATTTATTGAAAAACGAAATTCATCATTCGCTCGTAGTTTTTAATGAAATTCTTGAGAATGGGTTTGATGGCCACAATTTTATTAATGGTTTAGGAAGCCATTTGAGAAACCTTCTTGTAAGTAAAGATGCAATTACATTGAAACTTTTAGAAGTTAGTGACAATGTAAAAGCTAAATACAATGAGCAATCAAAATTAGCAAGTCCTAAATTCCTAATCGATGGACTCATGATAATTGGCGAAACAGACGTCCAATACAAATCCAGTAAGAATCAACGATTACATGTTGAATTAGCCTTAATGAAATTAAGCTCTCTAACCGCCATAGAGGGAGAAAAAAAAAAGTAGCTCATTCCGCTGGGAAATAATACCCCCAAATTTTTTGTCAGAAGGTTTGCCAGTCCCTCCAAACCCCGTTAAAATTGCTCCAGAAAAAATGAAGGAGGTTCTAAAACCTGCTGAAGAGAAAATTTCTGATAAGACGCCAATTGCAGATAAACCTGAACTTAAAATACAGGGAGAAAAACCAACGACAGGAAATGTGGTTAGTGTGCATAGATCCTATACCGGAAAGAAAAGTTCTGGAATTTCTATTTCTGCAATGCAAAATAAGAAAATAGAAAAGCAAGAGGCGGAAGGTATAGAGGATTTAGCAAACATAGCTAGAACCGATTTTAGTATAAATGAATTAATGTCAAAATGGAATGCATTTTCTCATCAGTTAAAAGATAAGGGTAGGCAAGGACTCTACGTTACTTTAACGAAAAGAAAACCAGTGTTAAAAGAAAATTTCATTTTAGAATTTACGATAGATAACGAAATTCAAAAAATTGAATTGGAAGAAGAAAGGTCTAATCTATTATCTTTTATAAGAGCAGAGTTAAATAACTATGGTATTCAATTAAAAGTTTTGCTTAGCCAAGAAGACAATTCAATAAAGCATCTTTCAAGTAAAGATAAGTTTATGAAAATGGCGGAGAAAAATCCTGCTCTTCATGATCTAAGAGAAAAGTTAAATTTGGATATTGAGTATTAAGCTTGAATAGAAAAAGTAAAGGTTCTTATACCTATGAAACAACTGTTAATGATTGCAGTATCTGGTTTAATGTAGCACTTGGCCGCATTGCTTTAGCTGATAGCGAATCATTAGGATAATAATACCCTTCTAGGTCAATCGCGCTTCCTTGAGCATTGTTTAATTCTGTTACAATTTTCTCCTCATTTTCAGTAAGTTGTTTGGCAAAGTCTTTAAAACGATTACTGAGTATAGTGTCGTTCGTTTGTGCTACTAATCCTTGAGCCCAATACATTGCCAAATAAAAATGACTTCCTCTATTATCTAATTCACCAACTTTCCTAGAGGGAGATTTTCTGTTCAATAAAAATTTCTCAGTGGCGTCATCCAGGGTTTCTGCTAATATCTTTGCTTGAGGGTTGTTGTGTTTCTCACTCAAATGATCAAGTGATACTGCCAATGCTAAAAATTCACCTAAAGAATCCCATCTTAAATGTCCTTCTTCGTTAAATTGTTGAACGTGTTTTGGCGCGGAACCACCAGCTCCAGTTTCAAATAATCCACCACCGTTCATCAGAGGAACTATTGAGAGCATTTTTGCACTTGTACCTAGTTCTAATATAGGAAAAAGGTCAGTTAAATAATCCCTCATTACATTACCAGTTACAGATATTGTGTCCTTTCCTTCTTTAATTCTTGCCAACGTAAATTCAGTTGCATCTTCCAAAGACATTATCCTGATATCTAATCCTGATATATCATAATCTCCTAAGTATTTGTTTACTTTTTTAATTACCTCTGCATCGTGAGCTCTGTTTTCACATAACCAAAATATTGTTGGGATTCCAGTTGCCTTGGCTCTGTTTACCGCTAATTTTACCCAATCCTGAATAGGAGCATCCTTTGCCTGACACATTCTCCAAATATCTCCCTCTTCAACTTTGTGTTCCATAAGCACTTTGCCGCCATCATCAACAACGCGAACAGACCCATTAGCTGACATTTCAAATGTTTTATCATGTGAGCCGTATTCTTCTGCTTTTTGGGCCATCAAACCAACATTAGGAACTGTGCCCATTGTTGTTGGGTCAAATGCACCATTCTTTTTACAGAAATCGATAGTTACTTGATACAATTCTGCATAGCTATTGTCTGGTATAACAGCTTTAGTATCTTGCGTTTTTCCTTCAGCATTCCACATCATTCCAGATGTACGAATCATTGCTGGCATGGAAGCGTCAATAATAACATCACTTGGGACATGCAAATTAGTAATTCCTTTATCCGAATCCACCATTGCTAGGTCAGGCCCGTTTTCAAAGCAAGTTTGAATAGTAGCTTCAATTTCCGATTTTTTATCCGCAGGTAATTCTTTTATTTTGTTAATTAAATCTCCAAATCCGTTATTAACATCAACTCCAAGTTCTTCCAGAAGCTCTCCATGGTTTTCAAAAACGGGAGCAAAGAATACTTTTACGGCATGTCCAAAAATGATTGGATCAGAAACTTTCATCATTGTTGCTTTCATATGCAATGAAAGCAATACGTTTTGTTCTTTAGCGTCTTTAAATTGTTTTTGAAAGAAACTAACGAGTGCTTTTTTACTTAAAATAGTTGTGTCAATAATTTCCCCTTCTAATAACGCTAGGCTTTTTTTAAGGACAGTTGAGTTTCCATCTGCATCTATAAATTCAATATTTACAGAGCTTGCTTTACTCATGGTAATTGATTTTTCATTAGAGCGAAAATCTCCACCATTCATATGTGAAACATGGGTTTTAGAATCACTGCTCCAAACTCCCATTGAGTGTGGGTTGTTTCTAGCATATTGCTTAACTGCTTTGGGAGCTCTTCTGTCAGAGTTACCTTCTCTTAAAACAGGGTTGACTGCACTTCCTTTAATTTTATTATAACGCGCTTGAATTTCTTTTTCAATATCATTTTCTGGATCTTCTGGATAGCTAGGTATATTAAATCCATTTTCTTGCAATTCTTTAATTGCTTCCTTCAATTGCGGAACTGAAGCACTGATATTAGGAAGCTTAATGATGTTTGCATCCGGACTTTTTGCTAAAACCCCTAATTCTGCAAGCGCATCTGCTTGTTTTTGATTATCATTTAAATTTTCAGGAAAACTTGCAATTATTCTTCCTCCTAATGAAATGTCCTTAGTTTCTATTTCAATACCTGATGGTCCTGTAAATGCTTTTACAATTGGAAGAAAAGATTGAGTTGCTAAAGCAGGTGCTTCATCAGTTTTCGTGTAAATGATTTTAGCCATTTTATTGCGTTTTTTTTAAGGTTCTTATTAGGTTAGCAAATGTAGTATTCGAAAGAGGCTTTTCCTAATGATAACATTGATTTTTAATACAGGGTTTTAATGCTGAAATTAGAAATCCTATAATGCGAAAAACCTATACTATATTGATAAGTATATAATGTAACTAATTTTGTAATTTGCGGTCATAAAATAACACTATAAACACCATGAAGTATTTCTTTGTCATTGTCATAGCTGCAAGCTCGCTAATAGGAAGTACGCAGACATGGGAAGATGTAGGAGGCGGTAACAGTAACAGTACTCACGGGTTACTCACTTGGAATGGACTATTAGTTAACCTAGGAAGTTTTAATAATACTCCATGTGACAGGGTGGCTACTTGGGATGGAACTGCATGGAGTTGTCTTGGTGACGGAGTCGGAATTGTAGCTCGTGCTGGTGTAGTTTGGGACGGAAAACTTGTTGTTGTAGGAGATTTCTGGAACGTAAATCAACCATGTGTAGGATGTAACGGTGTAGCTGTTTGGGATGGTGTTTCCTGGAGCCCTCTTGGTAATGGCGTTAATAACGATGTACTCACATGTACTGTTTGGAATAATGAACTTGTAATTGGTGGAGATATGACGCAGGCCGATGGCGTTCCAGTTGCACGAATTGCAAAATGGAATGGAATTACATGGGAATCTGTTGGTCCAATAGGGAGTTTTGATAATGATATTCGTTGCATGACAGAATTCGAAGGTGACCTTTGGGTTGGTGGAGATTTTAATAATGTTGGTGGACAAGGATCGCTTGATGGTCTTGTAAAATATGACGAAGTATTAGCCAACTGGACTGGCGGAAATAGTGGTGTTGACTTAGTCGGGGGCGTAAATGAATCAGTTCGTGTATTGTACGTAAATCCAAATGATGGGAACTTATATTTAGGAGGCGAGTTTCAGGAATTAATTGATGGTGATGTTGGCACTCAAGATTTCAATATGAGTGGAATCGCAATGTATGATGGTTCAAATTGGACCCCGCTCGGAACTGGTCTGAATGAATACTGCCGAGCAATACATGAATACAATGGTGATATTGTAGCTGGTGGTTATTTTACAAGCGCAGGAGGTGTGCCAGCCAATAAAATAGCTAAATTCAATGGAACGAACTGGTCGGCTATGGGACTAGGATTTGACGCCGTAGGTATTGATGAATATGTCAAAGCGTCAACCGTTTGGAATGGAATTTTTTTCGCAGGAGGAGCATATACTCAGGCAGAAGGAAATCCAATGAATTATATTGCACAATGGTATGAAGCACCTTCCTCACCTCCAGTTTCATGGATGACAACATCTACAACTCAACTTTGTGGATCGGGCTGTGTTGAATTTTTAGATAATAGTACAAACGCTCCTACATCTTGGAACTGGTCTTTCCCTGGTTCGGGCACACCTGCTTCAACAGCGCAAGATCCTGGACAGATATGTTATGCAACCCCGGGTACCTATACGGCGACACTTCAAGCATGTAATGGATTTGGTTGTACTTCACAAGATGTTGATATTGAAGTCTCAGCTGGAGCTACGGTTTCTGTTAACGATGTTTCAAATTGTATTGGCGGACCAAATACATTAACTGCTTCACCTTCTGTTTCGGGAGGAACATTCTTTTGGCAAGCTACGGGTGAAACTACTGGCAGCATATCTGTCAATCCATTAATAACTACAAATTACACAGTAACCTATTCCTATTTAGGATGCATCAGTAATGCTATTAGTACAGTTACTATAGGTGTTGGGTCAGTGATAACACTTGCAGGAGTAAATTCAATCTGTGAAGGCGATATGACAACATTGACAGCTACTCCAGCTACAGGAGGAGGAACATACTTGTGGTCTCCAGGAGGAGAAACAACAGCTTCAATTTCTGTCTCACCTACTGTGACATCGACTTATTCAGTTGTGTATACATTAAACGGTTGTCCAAGTACTTCAGCGGATGTAATTGTTACCGTCAATGAAACGCCAACTTTGACAATTACGGATGATGTTATTTGTTCGGGCTCTTCAGGAACAGTTTCTGCCACACCATCTACTACCGGAGGTAGCTACCTTTGGTCGCCAGGGGGAGAAACTACTGCATCCATTACAAATTCTCCTTCATCATCAGCAACATATACTGTTACGTATACATTAAGTGGCTGCCCTAGCACAATGGAAACTGTGACTATTACGGTTAACGAAACTCCTACAGTAACAGTTAATGATGCTATTATATGTTTAGGAAATTCAGCAATTTTAATTGCCACACCATCAGCTGCAGGTGGTTCTTATTTGTGGTCTCCTAACGGAGAAACAACACCATCAGTTTCTGTTTCACCTTCCTTAACATCAACGTATTCAGTTGCATATACCTTAAATGGATGTTCAAGTGCAGTAGTTAATTCATCTATTACTGTGAACGAAACACCCACACTTTCTATAACGAATGATGCTATTTGTTTAGGCTCTTCAGGAACAGTTTCTGCAACACCATCAACTACCGGAGGTAGCTACCTTTGGTCGCTAGGGGGAGAAACTACAGCGTCAATTACAAATTCTCCTTCATCATCAGCAACATATACTGTTGTTTACACTTTAAATGGTTGCCCAAGCGCAATGGAAACGGCGACTATTACAGTTAGCGCAACTCCTATAGTTGCTATTTCTGAATTAAATAATGTTATTACAGCCCAACAATCAAATGCTTTGTATCAATGGATAGATTGTAATAACGTAAACTCGATAATTAATGGAGAAACGAATCAATCTTACACGCCTATGATTAATGGTAACTATGCTGTAGAAGTTGATTTAAATGGATGTGTTGATACCAGTGCTTGTACTCAGATAATATCAATTGGTATTAATGAAGTTGTAACAAAAGAAGAGTTTATATTATTTCCAAATCCAGCTAATGATGTTCTTTATATTAAATCTAAAAATAGTTTAACTGGCGTTAATTATGTAATTGCAGACATTAGCGGAAAGGTAATTCTAAAAGGAATAATTGGTTATAAAGCGATAATACAAGTCGAACAACTATCCAAAGGAGTTTATTTTTTACAAATGAAAAGCACAGAGTACAAAGCTTTGCACTTCGTTAAGTTTTAGCTTTACCACTAATAAAGGTGTATTCGTCATTGAAAAATACATCCTTAACAAGTGGCTTTAAACAAGTAATGCAAAAATGTGTTGGTTTTTACTTCTTAAATTTGACTTTGAGAATCCAATAATTATACTTGGTGCTATTTACAACCTCCTTTTTGCTAATGGTTTAAGGTAACTAAGCAGCTATAAATGCTGCTTAGCTTTTACATTTTGAGCTGCTATAAATTACTTATATACCATTTTCACACGATTAATTGTTCTATCTTGGAGGCCAAACAACTTGAAAACAACCAATTTTTTAACCTAATGTCTACTAACTTCATAACACGAGCAATCATTTTATTTGTTCTAATATTTTCGTCAATATCTATTAAACCACAGCAATGGGTCGATATGATGCTAGAGCCAAATGCCAATCTTTATGAAATAACAGATGCTTTTGAAGCAGAATGGGGTACTAAAGCATATGTCAGAGGAAAAGGTTATAAGCAATTCAAAAGATGGGCAAACTTCTGGGAGACTAGGGTGCTTGAAGACGGTAGTTTTCCTGTTAACAGCAGAGATTGGAGTAACTTTAAAAATTTAATTGTAGGTAATCAAGCTAAATCTGGTGGAGTTGGAGATTGGCAACCGATAGGTCCATTTTCTCATGTCAATACAGATTCTTGGAGTGCTGGCTCTGGCAGGGTAAATTGTATAGTAGAAGATCCTAATGATCCTAATACTTTGTTTATTGGAGCTCCTGCAGGAGGTGTTTGGAAATCAACAGACGCAGGAAGTACTTGGACTCCATTGGGAGACGAACTCTCTGTAATCGGTGTTTCCGGTATAGCTATCGATCCAAATAATAGTAATATCATTTACTTAGCCACTGGGGATACTGATGGAGGTGATACTTATAGTATAGGGGTGTTGAAGTCTATTGATGGCGGAGCATCTTGGTTTGCAGCAGGAAATGTTGCTGGTGAAACTACTGAGTTAATAATTGATCCGACAAATTCAAATGTAATTTATTTAGCTACAAGTTCAGGGGTTTATAAATCTACAAATGCAGGAACCTCCTGGAATAATATCCAAAGTGGGAATATTAGAGACATAGAGATGAAACCTGGATCATCCAATGTTATATATGCTGTTTCCCCTTCAGAATTTTTTATAACTCAAGATAACGGTACTAACTGGAGCACTATTACTTCGGGATTACCAAATACCTCAGGAAGATTGGCAATAGCAACTACTGCTGCAAATTCAAGTTATGTATATGTACTAAGCGCAACTACTGGAAACGCTTTTCAAGGGGTATATCGCTCCATAAATTCAGGTAGTTCATTTACTGCAATGAATACGACTACAGATATTTTTGAATCTACTCAAGCTTGGTATGACATGGCAATTGCTGCTTCTCAAACAGATGCAAATGAAATTGTAACAGGTGTTTTAAATCTTTGGAAATCAACTAATGGAGGGAGCTCATTTTCGCAATTAAACAACTGGAGTTCTCCGTCTGCCTCTGCTTACACGCATGCTGATATTCATTATTTAAAATACTACGGTGGAAATTTGTATTGTGGAAGTGATGGTGGAATTTATCAATCAACAAATAGTGGTAATGACTTTACTGATTTATCTGATGGTCTTCAAATAGGTCAGTTTTATAGAATTGGAGGTTCTCAAAATGATGTCAATACCATTAGTGGAGGTCTCCAAGACAATGGAGGGTATGTATTAAAAGCAGGTGTTTGGAAAAATTATTATGGAGCCGATGGGATGGAAGCTGGAGTGGATCGTAATAATTCTAATATTATTTTTGGAATGATTCAATATGGTGACTTGTATAGGTCAACAAATGGAGGCAATACAAGCAATGGTCAAGGCAGCCCAATGGCTGGCAGATGGGTAACGCCAATGCAAATGGATCCAAATAATGATAGGTTATTAGCAGGATATGATGATTTACATGAATTTGATTATGGGTCAGGATGGAATCAGTTATCAACGTTTACATTTCCGAATCAATTAAGATGTATAGAGATTTATGATGGAAATTCAGATATTATTTTTGTTAGTACGGATGATGAAATTTATAAAACTATCGATAATGGAAATAATTTTACTGATATAACTGGTTCTCTTCCTACAAATTCAGTAATTACTTCTATTGAAGTTAATCCTTCAAACTCAGATGAATTATGGGTTTCTAGAGGTGGATGGGATGGATTAAATCATATATTTCACACTTCTGATGGAGGTGCCACATGGAATAACCTTACAGGCAATTTACCTAATTTACCTTGTAATATTGTGAAGTTTGATGTTGGAACCAATGGCGGTGTTTATGTTGGTACTGATTTAGGTGTTTATTACAGAGATGAAGATTTAGGAAGTTGGATTCAATACATGAATAACTTACCCAATGTAATTGTAAATGATTTGGAAATACACGAGGCAACCAATGTTATTCGGGCGGGGACTTATGGGCGTGGTGTATGGGAATCTCCCAATTACAATGCATTTAACAATGATGCTGGAATAAGTGGAATAAGTAGCCCAGACCCTTCTATTTGTAATTCATCTACTTTCGACCCGGTAGTGACCTTAATAAATTATGGGTTAGATAATTTAACTGCAGTTGATATTGTTTACGACCTCGATGGTTCGAATCCACAAACATTTAGCTGGACTGGAAATTTGGCTCAGGGAGGGACAGAAGTGATTACTTTGCCAACTATTAATTCTGCATCAGGGAATCATATATTTAATGCAACGACTAGTATGCCAAATGGAGTTACAGATGAAGCTTTAAACAACGACAGTAAATCTAAGTCCTTTTTGCTAACACTTGCAGGTATGCCTGTTACATTAAATTTAGCTACGGATTGTTGGGGTTCTGAAGTTTCATGGCGGGTGTTAGATGATATTGGTGATTTGGTTGTCTCAGGAGGCCCATATACCGATAATACTGGTGGTGATCTTTTTACTGAAATATTATGCCTTTCAGATGGGTGCTATGATTTTATAATTAACGATACCTATGGAGATGGTATGTTTGGTTCTCAGTATGGATCTTGCAGCATTGATGGTGATTATAGTTTAATTGATGATCAGGCGAATGTGTTGGTTCAGATGACAGTGGTTGATTTTGGTAATGAAGCAACCCACAATTTTTGTATTACCGGGGTTGGTTTGATTGCTGATTTCACCTCTAATGCGACAACAATCTGCGAAGGAACCACTATAGATTTCTCTGATGCTACTGCTTCTGGAACCCCTACAAGTTGGAGTTGGGTATTTAATGGTGCAACGCCATCCTCTTCGATTGACCAAAATCCGACAGGGATTCAATATGCATCTTCGGGAACTTACTCAGTTGAGTTGACAGTTTCTGATGGGGTTAATTCCAATACAATTACCACAACGTCTTATGTTAACGTTGATCCAACTCCATCTTTAGCTGTATTTCCAACAGATCCATTATGTGGATTGGATAATGGAGAAATTACTGCTGCAGGTACAGGAGGAACAGGAACACTGATTTATTCTTGGTCGAATGGAGGTGCTGGACAAGCTATTTCAAATCTAGTTGTTGGTACTTATACAGTAACTGTTTTGGATGGTAATGGCTGTTCTCAAATTGCCTCCGCAACATTGTCAAATGTAAATGGACCAACAGCTACTGTTAGTACTGATCAGACTATTTGCTCTGGTGATACCGCTAGCGTAAATGCTGATGGCGCAGGAGTTGGAGGGTCTTATAATTGGGATCAAACATTAGGGGCTGGAATTACGCATACGGTGTATCCAAATTCTACTACAATCTATACGGTGGTTGTAACGGATGTCAATGGATGTAGTTCTTCGGTTTCTACAACGATTAATGTTGAACCTTCTCCGGTTCTTGTTTTTTTACCTTCGAGTCCAAATATTTGTGCGTTAGATAGTGTGACCATAAATGTTTTTGGTGCACAAAACTATTCTTGGGATTCTGGGGAGACATTAAGTTCAGTTACTATTTCACCAAATACACAAACGATTTATACCGTAACCGGTGAAGATGGAAATTGTAGCAGCACTGCGTCGATTACGGTAAATGTTTCACCGAACCCGTTCGTTGTTGCTGGAGCTGATAATTTCACAGTGGTAACTGGCGAATCAATAAGCTTCACAAATGCGGGATCAAATGGTTCTAGTTACAATTGGGATTTTGGAGATGGAGGGAGCTCTACATTAAATTTCCCTTCTTATAGTTATGATAACGCTGGCGTTTATACAGTTATATTGTATTCTAGTTTAGGGAATTGTTCAGGTTCGGATACTATCGTTATTAATGTTGATGTAAATGGGTTTTTATCTCATGAACAGTCAGGTGCTTACTCGATTTACCCTAATCCAGTTTCTTCTGAGTTACATATTGAATCAATAAATAAATTTGAAACAATGAAATACACCATTATAGAAGCGCAAGGTAAAGTTGTTTTGGAAGGCATTTATGAATTTAATTCAACGATTGATGTTTCAAGCCTTGCAAAAGGTATTTATGTGCTTCAATTAGAAAACAGGAATAAGAGCTTTATGCAATTTGTTAAAGAATAAACAAATAATGTTTAAATAGAAAATACAGAATAGATTATTGCTTGCTTTCTTCTACGAATAAGAAGATAACTTCATTCTCTTTTTTCATTCTGTAAGTTTCACGCGCGAATTTCTCTAATTCTTGAGGATTGGTGGTCAATTCATTTATTTTGACTTTTATCTCTTCAATTTCAATTCTTTTTAAAACATTTACTTCTTGAAGGGCACTTAGCTTATTTAATGATTTGAATTGACGGTAAATATTAGTGTCTTCAAAGGCTATTAATATTACAAGTAATATTAATGTTGATAGAAAATATTTATTCTTTATTAATCGAAATGACCTTTTCATTATGACAACAAAAATAGAAGGTAAATGGTTAGTATAGTTTTATGGGTTAATTTATTGTAAACAATAATTTGTGAGTTTACTGTAAATTTTAACTTTACAGAAGTAAACACAAAATGAAATCGTTTTTCAAAACATATTTATCAGAAATGCTCATGATATGGGGTAGTTTAATGTTGTATTGCTTAATCCCTTTTGGAGAGTTAGCTTACGATCTTCAGCTAGGCCTATACTATAATGAGGGCAAAGCAATAGAGATTCTGTTTTATCTGGCATGTATGTATTCAGTTATTGGAATTCCTTTATTTCTAATAAAAAACAAAGAAGGAAGTGAATCCAAGCTTTTGTATTTGGTTAATTCTTTAGCTCGGAAAAGTTTTGACAATAAGGCAAAACATATTGCCTTAACTTTTGGTATAAAGTTGTGCTTTATTCCGCTAATGATTCCTTGGACGGTTGAATTTGCTTTTCTAATAAAAGGGATGTTATTTGATACTACAAAAACATATAGTTCTTTTATTTTGTATTTCAACGGATATTTATTTCTGCTTATAACGTATCTAATAGGCTTTACTGCATTGATTTTTTATAGCTTTGGCTATTTAATTGAGTCGCGTTTTTTAAATAATAAAATTAAGTCAGTTGAGCCAACCATATTTGGCTGGGCAGTTACTTTAATTTGTTATCCTTTATTTATAACCTTTGTCCTTATCGCTATTCCATTTTACACGAACGACATGGCGTTTTTTAAGAACCAGGAGATTACTTTTATTATTAGAATATTCTTATTGCTTGTAATGACATTTAAAATATGGTCTATAGCTGTCTTGGGGGCTAAATGTTCTAATCTTACTAACCGAGGCATTGTGACTAAAGGGCCTTATAGATGGGTGCGTCATCCACATTATTTAGCAAAGTTAATTGTATGGTGGGTTACTTTAATTCCTGCCTTCGCCCTTTATGATTTTTGGATTGTTGGAACCATGATTTTTTGGACAGTAATTTATGTGTTAAGGGCTTTTACAGAAGAAAACCATCTTCTTGCCGATGAAGATTATGTTGCTTACTGTTCTCAAGTAAAATGGCGTTTTATTCCTTATATATTTTAAGCAGCAACGCTGTTTTAAATAAAGCTGCAATAAGCAGAGCTGTTTTATTCTTAACATTCTTCAGCGCTGTATTGATATAATAACTACCTTAAGCAACTAAAATGTAAATAAATGAGTACAGAATTAACAACACACAATTTTTCGGATATAGATATCGCACAAAATGCGAAGATGCAGCACATTAGAGACATTGCCGCTAAACTAGGTATTTCTGAAGATGATCTTGAAATGTACGGTAAGTATAAAGCTAAGCTTCCGTTATCTTTAATTGACGAGAGTAATATAGCAAAAAGCAACTTGGTGTTGGTGACTGCGCTTACCCCAACTCCAGCGGGAGAAGGTAAAACGACTACTTCCATTGGTTTGACAGAAGGCTTGAATAAATTAGGAAAGAAAACAACTGTTGTTTTAAGAGAGCCATCTTTGGGGCCTGTTTTTGGAATTAAAGGTGGAGCTGCCGGTGGTGGGTATTCTCAAGTGCTCCCAATGGAGGATATTAACCTTCACTTCACAGGTGATTTCTCTGCAATTGAAAAAGCCAATAACCTACTGTCTGCTTTAATTGACAATAACATTCAAAGTAAAACAAGAAACTTAAATATTGATCCACGAACTATTGTATGGAAACGTGTAATGGACATGAACGATCGTTCGCTAAGGGATATAACAATTGGATTAGGTGGCACCGCTAATGGGATTCCTCGTCAAGATGGATTTAATATTACACCTGCATCTGAAGTAATGGCTATTCTTTGTATGGCAGAGAATTTTGTAGATTTAAAAGCAAGGTTAGGAAATATATTTGTTGGCTTTACATTTGCAAAAAAACCTATTTATGCGCGTGACTTGAAAGCAGAAAATGCAATGGCAATCTTACTAAAAGATGCTGTAAAACCGAATCTAGTTCAAACATTAGAAGGAAATCCAGCAATTATTCATGGCGGGCCTTTTGCAAATATTGCACAAGGGACAAATACTATTATTGCTACAAAAATGGGGTTATCCCTAACAGAATATGTTGTTACTGAAGCAGGATTTGGAGCTGATTTAGGTGCAGAGAAATTTTTAGATATAAAATGTGTGTCTGGTGGATTAAAGCCAAAGGCTTTGGTTTTGGTTGCTACAATAAGAGCATTAAGGCATCATGGAGGTGCAACAAATGAAGAGTATAACACACCAAGCGTAGAAAGAGTATCAAATGGTTTTGCAAACCTTGAAAAACACATTGAAAATTGCAAGAAATTTGGGTTCAATCCTGTAGTTGCTATCAATGCTTTTCCAACGGATTCGCAAGAAGAAGTAGATGTAATAAAAGAGAAATGTGGCGCAATGGGAGTTGAAGCAATTGTTGCTAATGGTTGGGCAATGGGTGGTAATGGAATGACTGACTTAGCAGAAGCTGTTATGCGAGAAGTGGAGTCTGGAAATAATGAATTCAAACCACTTTATGATTGGAAGCTTCCTATTAGAGAGAAGATTAAAATTATAGCAACAGAAATCTACGGTTCCGATGGTGTTGAATATAGCAAGAAAGCAATAGCAGATTTAATAAAAATAGATGAGTTAGGATTGAATGAATTGCCAATCTGTATGGCGAAAACTCAAAAATCACTTTCAGACGACGAAAAATTATATGCTCGTCCTACGGGTTTTACTGTTAATGTTCGTGAGTTTGAATATGCAGCTGGAGCAGGGTTTATTATCCCAATACTTGGTAAAATGATGCGTATGCCAGGGTTGCCAGACATACCAGCTTCTGAGGGAATGGATATTGATGACAATGGTGTTATTTCAGGATTGTCTTAATTAGAAGAAATGGCAATACTCGATTATCAAGCAATAAAATTTGAAGGGGCATCTTCCGAAAACAGGTTAGATGCACTTACGGTTGAAGAAGCCCTTCAAGTGAATGTAAATGGAAAACCATTAATGATTACTATGCGTTCACCTGGTAACGATATTGAGTTGGTAAGAGGTTTGTTGCATTCAGAGGATATTTATACAGCTACAAATGAAGATGTCGAGATTACTGTTAAAAGTGAGGACAAGCAAGGAGTAATTACTGCTGTTAATGTTAATATTCCTCAAGATAAACTGTGCGATGGCTATAAAAATAGTCGAAGCTTTTTATCTGTTTCTTCTTGCGGTATTTGCGGACAAACGGAGCTACAAGAATTAAAAGGAGAGTTGGATAAAACAGGAACTTTTAATCCTTTAGATCTAAAATATATGTTTGCATTAATGGATGGGAAACAAAAAACTTTCCGAAAATCTGGAGGTTCTCACGCTGCAGCTGCATTTGATGAAAATGGTGAATTGATGTGTGTTATGGAAGATATTGGAAGGCACAATGCAGTTGACAAAGTAATAGGAGCATTGTTGTTAAAAAAACAGCTAAACAAGGCTGTTGCAATAACCGTAAGTGGAAGAATTTCATACGAAATTGTTATGAAAGCTTTTAGAGCAAAAATACCTGTTTTAGCAGCGGTTTCAGCACCTTCTTCTTTGGCTGTTGATTATTCAAAAGAACTAGGGATTACATTATTTGGATTTTGTAGAGGTGAAAATGCAACCTGTTATTCAAATACACATAGAATTAATGCTATTGATCAAACAAGACAAATAGGATAATTAGAAACGTATGTCAAAAAATTTAAGTGAATTATCAGGAAGGAAAGGAATAGAGGATAACTTATTCGATAAGTTAGGGAAGCTTGCTGCAAATGAAGGAACACCTAGCAAAAAGGAATTACAGAAGTTAGCCGATGAATTCTTGGTAGGAAGTGCAAATACTTATGGTACCGTAACTTTTTATGATTTCATGAAGCCTGAGAATAAAGGAATGAAAGCATATGTCTGTAATGGTACTGCCTGCGTTTGCTCGGGTAAACAGGAAGCTGTAAAGACGGAGTTAAAAAAGCATTTGAAGGAAGATGAAATTGGACATATGACTTGTCTAGGACGCTGTCATGAGAATGGAGCATTTAATTTTGATGGTCATAATTATTCAGCAAAAAGCAGTGATGAAATAGCAAGTATCTTAGCAGGTTCTTCAATTAATGCGAATCAAGATAAGTATACCGTTAAGGCAACAATTGAAAACTTAACATTACCCTACGAGGGTTTTGAAGCACATTACAATTTGCTAAAGTCAGCTTTGAAAAGAGATTCCTCAGAGATTTTAGAAGAAATTAAAAAATCAAATGTCAGAGGTAGAGGGGGAGCAGGTTTCCCGATGGGTTTTAAATTGGAATCATGTAGAAATGAAAATTCTGACACGAAGTTTATTATCTGTAATGCTGATGAAGGAGATCCAGGAGCTTACTCTGATAGATATTTGTTGGAACAACGACCGCATTCTGTTTTGTTTGGGATGCTGATGGCTGGTTATGCTACTCATGCGGAATGGGGAATATTATATATTCGTGCGGAATATCCAGAATCAGTTACCATTATTCAAGAAGCAATAGACGAATTAAGAGCAAATAATCTGCTTGGTAAAAACATTGATGGGAGTGATTTTAATTTTGACTTTAAAATAATTAAAGCGCAAGGAGCTTATATCTGTGGAGAAGAGACAGCGTTAATAAATTCAATTGAAGGACAGCGTCCTGAAGTTAGAACGCGGCCTCCATATCCAACACAGCAAGGTTTGTTTAATAAACCAACAATTGTCAACAATGTCGAAACGTTAGCAGCTGTTTACCCCATTAT
Source organism: uncultured Flavobacteriales bacterium (assembly GCA_963926405.1). Lineage (GTDB taxonomy): Bacteria > Bacteroidota > Bacteroidia > Flavobacteriales_D > Parvicellaceae > CALSMU01. The sequence continues at coordinate 7,262 of CAWUXI010000142.1, read as the reverse complement.
TAAGAATGGAGGAGAAGCGTATAAAGCGATAGGTACAGAAAAATCAAGTGGAACTAAATTGGTTTGTTTAGATAGTTTCTTCAATAATCCTGGAATTTACGAAGTTGAAATGGGAACTTCACTTTCTATTATTGTTAATGATTTGGGAGGCGGCTTCAAAGAGCCTGTTAAAGCGATGCAAATAGGAGGGCCACTAGGTGGGTTAGTTCCAATAGAGAAAATAGATGCTTTGAGTTTAGATTTCGAATCATTTTCTCAAAATGGATTTTTATTAGGACATGCCTCTGTTGTTTGTGTTCCAGAATCATTCCCTATGATTGAGTTTCTAGAGCATTTGTTTGATTTTGCATCTTACGAAAGCTGTGGAAAATGTTTTCCTTGTCGTTTAGGTACAAAACGCGGCCATGAAATGTTGAAAAAGGCGCATGAGGAAGGGGTGAAAATAAGTAAAGAACTCTTTGAAGATTTGCTTACAACCTTACAAGAAGGATCGCTGTGCGCGCATGGAGGAGGCATTCCATTGCCTGTAAAGAACGCTATGCAGTATTTCGAAAATGAATTAAAAGAATATTTTAATTAATGAGCCTAATTACTCCAAATACAGATTCTATTAATAGCTACTACGACAAGGGCAGGTATCTAATGGTTTGGAGAATTAGCCTGCTTTTCATACTTGTTTTTGGAGCCTTAACTGCTATATTTTTATATACGGAAGAAGATTCATCTTTCCCCACATTTGTCACTTTTGCCATTAGTTTCGTAAGTTTTATTTATTTGAATATTACAAAAAAATTTATAATATTTTTTTGGCTTTATGCAATTTTGGGAACTATAATAGCAAACCTAGCTCTAAACTTTATATTCGGACCTTCTCATTTTGTAGATTTTATATGGCTGCTCGTTTCTGTGCTAATTGCGTTTATCGGAATAAGTGCTAACGTCGGTTTAATGTTTTTGATTATTAACGTTATAGGAATGATTTATTTCATGTTTTTTTCACTTAATAGCCATATTGAAGAGCAAGTAACTTTGTCTTTTACTGGGCAAATAGCTGAAACGGTTGAGATTATGTTTTCTATTTTTGTTTTTGGATATATTATGTTTCAATTCATCGAGTTTCAAACGTATGCAAAAAAACAAGTTAGAATTATTAACGCTGATCTTCAAGTAAAAATCAATGAGAATAAACTTTTGGTAAAAGAAGTACATCACAGAGTGAAAAATAATTTACAAATAATCGTTAGTCTTCTAAGGTTGCAAAAGGAAGAGGATAGAAAAACGGGAAAAGACAGCTTTGATGAATCAATAAATAGAGTTATGGCAATGGCTTTAATTCATGAAAAATTGTATCAGCAAAATAATTTGAAGGAAATAATAATTGAAGACTATATCAATGAGTTCATTTCAGAAGTAAAAGCTTTGTATGGCATGAATGAAAAATTAACAGTTAATTTTAAATCTTCGGTTGCGTCAATGAAGCTAAAAAACATGGTGCCTTTTTGTCTTTTACTAAACGAATTATTTACAAATTCAATAAAGCACGCTTTTAATGAAACGGGAAAAGGAACTATATCTATTTCTATAGATAGAGAAAGCGATGCTGTAATAAGTCTAATTTACGGTGATTCTGGAAAATGGAATAATTCATCAGAAACCTCTTTTGGAACTGAATTAATTGAATCATTAACTGAGCAAATGGATGGCAAATACCAAAGAGTGGACAGTGTATATTCATTTCAAATTTCTGATTCGGATGAATGAACCTTTGCAGGTTAAATAGCGTAGAAAGATATAAGCCTTTTTTTATAGGAAGGAATGAGTGTTGTTGTTTACTTCAGTTTAAAGATTAAATAATAGATAATATGAATAATATAGCTTTTATAGATGATGTCTCTCACGAATTTAATCAAGGGGAATCAATCCTTAATTTTGTGAAGCGAATTGAAGGAGAGAAAATTATCCCAACACTTTGTGATGCTCCTAATCTTGAAGCTTTTGGTGCTTGTAGAGTTTGTAGTGTGGATGTTGCACTAGAGCAAAATGGTAAAACCAAGACGATGGCTTCTTGTCATACACCGACAACTGAGGGAATGTATATATATCCTAGCTCAGAAAGTATTCAGAAATTAAGAAAAAATATTATTGAATTGGTGCTCACGGATCATCCGTTGGACTGCTTAACTTGTGAAGTAAATGGAAATTGTGAATTGCAAGATGTAGCTGCGGAAGTAGGAATCCGAGAAGTACGATATCCTGCTGGAGAAAACCACCTGGATAGAACTAAAGATTTAAGTCATCCATATATGACCTCTGACTTATCGAAATGTATTAATTGTTACCGTTGTGTAAGAGCTTGCGATGAGGTACAAGGTGAGTTTGTGTTAAATATGTCGGGAAGAGGATTTGATGCTAAAATCATAAAAGGCGCAAACGAAAGCTTTATGGAATCTGATTGTGTGAGTTGTGGAGCCTGTGCACAAGCTTGCCCAACGAGTGCTATTTCCGATGTATTTCAGTCTAAATCTTTAAAAGGTGATGAGATAACCAAAACTATATGTACATATTGTGGCGTTGGTTGTAATTTAAATGTTTCTACAAAAAATGGTAAGATATTATCTATTCAAGCCCCATATGACGCAGAAGCAAATGCTGGACACACTTGTTTGAAAGGACGATATGCGTTTAAATTTTATGATCATCCAGACAGATTAAATTCACCAATGATTAAAAGAAATGGGGAATTTGAAAAGGTAAGTTGGGACGAAGCATATGAGCATATTGCAAGTGAGTTAACTCGAATTAAAAAGAATAATGGACCTGATGCTATAGCAGGAATCTCTTCTGCGAGAACACCCAATGAGGAAAATTATTTAATGCAGAAATTTATTCGGGCTGTTGTCGGTACAAATAATATTGATTGTTGTGCAAGAGTTTGTCATTCACCTACTGCCCTTGGTTTGCAAAGAGCTTTTGGAACCGGAGCTGCAACTAACTCTGTGGATGATATAGAATACACAGATTGTATTTTTGTTATTGGAGCAAATCCAACGGATGCACATCCCGTAACAGGAGCTAAGATTAAGCAAAGAATGATGAAGGGCGTAACCAGTATTATTGTTGATCCTAGAAGAATTGAATTAGCAAGATATGCAACTTACCACCTTCAGTTAAAACCAGGAACAAATGTAGCGTTGTTAAATATGATGTTATATTTTATTATAACAGAAGGGGTTGCTGATGAAGATTTTGTTGGTAAAAGAACAGCTGGTTATGCAGAATTCAAAGAAGAGATACTAAAATTAGATATTGATGAATTAGAGCAAATTACAGGCGTAGATAAAGACCTGGTTAAAGAAGCGAGTATTGCTTATGCAACAGCCAATGCAGCTATGGAATTCCATGGTTTAGGAGTTACCGAGCATACGCAAGGAACTTTTACAGTCCAATTGATTGCTGATTTAGCAATGATTACGGGTAATATAGGAAAACGAGGAGCGGGAGTAAATCCATTAAGAGGTCAGAACAATGTACAAGGAGCTGCTGATATGGGAGCGCAACCGCATCAAGGTGCAGGTTATATGGATGTAACAGATCCAGAAATGAATCGCAGATACAATTCTTTTTATGGTGCTGAAACACCAAGTCATGTCGGTCTTAAAATACCAGAGATGTTTGACGCGGCAATTGCAGGAGATTTAAAAGCGATGTGGATAATAGGAGAGGATGTTGTACAAACAGATCCAAATACAAATAAGGTAATAAAGGCAATGGAGAGCCTTGAATTGTTAGTGGTTCAGGAATTATTTATGACTGAAACAGCTATGAAAGCTACTGTTATATTACCGGGAGCTTCATTTTTGGAAAAAGAGGGAACATTTACAAATGGAGAACGAAGAATTCAACGTGTTAATAAAGTAGTAGAGCCAATTCCAGGATGTAAACCAGATGGACAAATAATTGTTGACATTATGAACAAAATGGGCTATGCTCAACCTGATTATACGGCTGAAGGAGTATTGAAAGAAATCGCTCAAATTGTACCTTTCTTTAAAGGGGTAGTATGGGATGAATTAATTGAAAATGGTAAGCAGTGGCCAGTTTTAGAAGGAGGTCAGGATACACAAATGTTACATATAGAAGAGTTCAAGAATGGAAAAGGTCAATTTTCATACTTTGATTTTAAAGGTTCTAATGAGTTGGAAAAATACAGTAAAGATTATCCATATATAATAACAACGAATAGAGAACTGGAGCATTACAATTGTGGAGCTATGACACGTAGGACAGGGAATGTGGAGATATTGACGGAAGACGTATTGTTGATACACCCAGATGATGCAAAAGCAAACTTAATTGAAGACGGAGAATTTGTTTGTGTTGAATCTCCAAGAGGTAAAGTCGATATAAAAGCAAAAATAACGGATGAAATGAAACCTGGGATATTAAGTTCTACATTTCATTTTCCGGAAGTTATGTTGAATATAATCACTTCGGATGAGCATTGCTCAGAAGCCATGTGTCCTGAGTATAAAGTGGTTTCCTGTCGAATTAGAAAAAGTAAGGGAAAGTATAAGCAGTTGGCAGAGGTTTAGAATGATTAACTAGTAGAAAGCATTTACCCTTGAGATGAGTCGAAAGGATATAGATGTTAAGGTTTAAATAACTCTCTTGTTTCCAACAGAAATTTCTGATCCTTCAGCCAACATAACAGATATGGGCTGTTGGTGATTTAAAAATTCAAAATCAGATCCGTAGCTTGCTTCAAAATCAACATTAATTCTTGAATCTAATACATTGTAAATTTTCCAAGCTGGGTGTTTGACTTCGTATTCATTGGTTTGTGCGTTGTTTATTTTGGTGTAACCCCAGTAATGTTCTGTAACAAAATCAGCTTCACTGTTTTCGTTAAAAGAATTAGGAGAGTTTTCGGCTTTTACACTAACAGAATTCCAGATACCTTTTAATTTCCAACTGTATTCAATATTTATTTCGTTGCTCTCATCCCAACTATGTTTCATCGGTAGGGTTTGATAAGGTTCTTTATAGATAGTTCTAGCAACTGCTGTTATTAATGGTTTAGGGACCATTTCTTTAATGAATCCGACACCACGTCTTACTTCATCGCCGCTGTGATGTTTGATGTAGTAACGTAAGTTGACCTCTTCGAAATTAATGTGTCCGGGTAATTTACAGCCTTTGACTTTTGTGTTTAAAAACATAAACCCGACTAAACTAACATAACATTTTCCTTCCCATAAATCTAGCTCTGTTTTATAGGGGAGATACTTTTTTAGAATTTCTGGATCGATTGCATAATTGACAAGAATCAATTTCCTCCATTCAGCGGTTAGGAAAGGTTTTTTCATATGAATTTGCTCTTATAGTTAACATTCAAAGGTAATTCACACGCTTTTCGTTGAAACAACTTATACCTTAGTTTTGCAACAATATCATAAAAAAAATCCCGAACAAATCTTGGGAAAATTTTAAGTCCATAAAAACATTTACCTAACCCGCCAAGCAAGTACAGTATTTCAAATACGGCATTTGTCTTAATTAAAGAGGTTCCATCTTTGTGGATGAGAACAACAGAATCAACATTTTCATTAATGTCATGCATGTCTGTATAGTAAATTCCGGTCATTGACTGCAATGATGCGAAGCGAAATTGATCTTGCTTATCTCGTTTTAGTACAAATTTTACCCAAAAACTGCAGAAAGTACATTCGCCATCAAAGAGTATAATATGTTTCTTTTTATTCATGGATAAGATTGTGTAAAGCTAGTTCTATGTTGTCGAATTTAAAATTAAAACCAGCATCAAGCAAACGTTTTGGTTTTACAAATCGACTTTTTAATATTAATTCAGATTCTGTTCTAAGAAAAAAGGTGCCAATAACTAACATCCACTTAGGGGTTGGGATGCCGAAAGGAGCATGGACCGCATTACGAAGTGCTCGCATAAAGTGCCTGTTATCTATTGATTCTGGAGCTGTGCAGTTAATTGAGCCTTCCTGATCTATGTTTGTTTCTATGAAATCAATAATGCCAATTAAATCTGCTATATGAATCCAAGCAAATTTTTGTGTGCCATTACCATGCTTACCTCCGAGGCCTAGCTTAGTTAATCTCTTTAAAACTGGAAGAACACCTTCATTTTTTCCGAGAACTAAAGAAATACGTAAAGCAACTTTCCTTGTAGATGGGGTAGAAGAGCTGAAAAAAGCATCCTCCCATGCTTTTGCTACATTCATGGAGAAATCATTACCGAACTCTCCATTCTCCTCTGTCATCGCTTTATCTAAAGAATAGCGGTAAATGGTAGCCGTGCTGGAGTTAATCCAAAGTTTGGGAGGTATTTTACATTTTTGAATCGCTTCACCGATAATTTTTGTCGAATCAACTCTAGAATTTAGTATTTCCTTTTTATTGGCCGCTGTGTATCTGCAATCGACAGACTTACCAGTCAAATTAATAACAAGGTCTGCTCCTTCTAATTCGGCTGTCCAAGATCCCAGGTTTTTTGCATCCCAGCAGAGATACTGAACTTCATCTCTTATTTTCGAATTTCCGCGTGTAAATACAACTACAGAATATCCTTTGTCTTTAAAATGTTGAGAGATGTTTTTTCCAATAAAACCACTTCCTCCTGCTATGATTAACTTTTTCATGCGCTACGTTTTAATCTAAACTTTCATGAAATTCATTTTTTTTCACTGACTTTAGACTTCGTTTTTCCTATTTCATTATTTTCATAAATACCTTTAAGAACCACGTTCTTTCAGAATTACTAATCTTCGTTAAAGATTTATCAGCAAATTCAGAAATATCTTTAATGTTTTTAATTTGCTTGGTAAAGGCCTCTACTTCTTCTTCATTATTTTTAGTAGAACTTACATTTTCCAATTGTAAGAGAACGTTTAACATTGGGTCTAGTTCCCGTCTCTGTCTGGCTCTCATAACTCTTTGTCCAACTTTCCATATGTCTTTCTCTCCGGTAAAGAACTCTCTCCTTTCTCCAGCTTTAAACTCTTTGTAGAGTAGGCCCCAATCTAAAAGAGTACGAATATTCATATTGGTATTTCCTCTGGATATTTGCAAAGACTGCATAACATCTTCTGTAGATAAGGGTTCTTCAGAAATTAAAAATAGCGCATGGATTTGAGCCATAGTTTTGTTGATACCCCAATTGGAACCTAAACTTCCCCAGGATTGTATGAATTTATCTTTTGCTTCTTTTAACTCCATGGTGTAAATATAAT
>CAWUXI010000141.1:0-4182 GCA_963926405.1 uncultured Flavobacteriales bacterium | reverse complement strand
TTTTACAGGGAATCTTTCTTAGTCCATATCTGATAATTTATAAATTTTGTGTGAAAACAAGTACTCTTTAAAATTAATTTAAACAGCAGTTTCGTAAATTATTGCTGACTTTTATAAGTCAGATAATTTCAATATTTCCTTTAGTCTGACTCCTTTTTCGGTATGCTGAACGGTGCAACATTGATTTATACTATCATGCTCTAAGAAAAGGATGAATTCTTTATCGGCTGCTAAATTTAAAAACTGCAGCTTTTCGTCCATTGTAAGCAATGGCCTTGTGTCATAGCCCATTACATAAGGAAGTGGCAAATGGCCAACACTCGGAAGTAAATCTGCCATAAATACTACGGTTTTTCCTTTATATTGTATCATGGGTATCATTTGACTTTCTGTATGTCCGTCAGCAAAAAAGACATCCATGCCTTCAAATACATTTTCAGTAATTCTTTCCGTTCGTTTTATGAAATCGAGTTGCCCGCTTTCTTGAATAGGTAGAATGTTTTCTGTTAAAAAAGATGCCTTTTCTCGGGGGTTAGGTTCTGTAGCCCATTTCCAATGATTATCATTGCTCCAGTATTTAGCATTTTTAAACACAGGCTGTAATTGTGTATGCTCATTATCCTTCCATTCAACACTGCCTCCACAATGGTCAAAATGTAAATGTGTTAAAAATACATCAGTAATATCATCTAAACCAAAATCAAGTTTGTTTAAAGACTTTTTTAAAGTAGTGTCCCCGTGCAAGTTGTAATGACTAAAAAATTTGTCACTCTGCTTATTGCCAATTCCGGTGTCAATAAGCATCAACTTGTTTCCATCTTCTACTAACATACTCCGCATGCTCCAAGTACACATGTTGTTGCTGTCTGCTGGGTTGGTTCTCTCCCATAAAGTTTTTGGTACAACTCCAAACATTGCTCCTCCGTCTAATTTAAAATTACCTGTCTCTATTGGATATAATTTCATTTTTATTTCTTTTAGTTTGTCATTGAACGAATTATGTCCATTGTTATGTTGCAATAGGAATTACCATTGCTAATTCTGTATAAAATTATGAAAATGATAAGTATTTATCTCTTTTTCATCTTTAATTATTCATTTTTACAAATACCAGAACTAAGATCACAAGTGAAGTTTAGCAATGATAATAATTATATATGGTACAGAGTTTGCGTCGGAGACTTCAAAATCTTGCGTCAGGGTGTCTGGTTTGGTTAAATGTATTAATTTAGAGTTATGAAAAATATTTTTTTAGTATTAGTAGTTTGGTTATTCGCTTTTGTAGGAAATGCACAAGGATTGAATCAGGAGTATGCAGGAATGCTACAAGAACTGGAATCAAATGTTTCCAATAAGGAATTTATCAAAGCCTGGAAAAACCAAAAAAAGACATGGGATTCGAATTGTGAAAACGCTACTACTGTCAAGCAAGTCTCTGAATTAACCGTTGAATTTATTTCTAAGGTATATGAAGTTAAGATGCTAAAAGCAATGCTAGTTGTTACGGAGAAACTTTCAGATCAAATTATGGCATTGTCTAATGTCTATAATATCCTAAAAGAGACCGATTTGGATAAATGGTCAGATAATGATAAGAAAGCATTTCGAACTAAACTTGATGTCTTAATAGCTAAAATTAGTGAACATCAGAAAAAACAAGACGCGCGGGACCGAGCGCTGCTTATAAAGTCGGTTATGGAAGATTTTGATTCCGTATTTCAAGCTATTTTAAACGACAGTAAAAAAGGAAGTTTTGCAAACACTGTTGAAGGTGAAAAGAAAGAGAGTGCATTTGCCGTTAAAGTGAAATTTATAGCAGGAAAAGGGCAACAAGTGGTTGTGGATGAAGATGACATTTTTGAATTCCAAGTTGAGTTTACTACAAATAATGATCATTTATTAGCGAGTGCTTTGCAAGAGTCGATGATTAAAGTAATTCAAGAAAGGGTTCCCGAAGGGTTTTCAAAATCAATAACTTACGATAAAGCTTATGTCAAAAATGAAGCGTACAGATTTGAATTTAAAGCAGAAAAATTTGCTTTTACAGCTAAACAACCATCTGTGTTAATTGGTGCTAAAAAAGACGGTAGCAGTGTAGTGCTGAAAATAACAGAACCTGTATTTAAAAGGTAGAGAAGCTAAAGAGTGGTATATGTCTTTAGGATTTGATAAAATAGTTTAGAAAAAGACCTTACAAGTACTATCTTTGTAAGGTCTTTTTTATTTAAGAAAAAACTACTATGAGTATAGAGGAAACTAGAAATTACATGAATCAAGTTCGAAGAGAGTTTTCGGACAGGCCTTTAACAGAGGATTCTGTTGAGAATAGTCCTTTTAAGCAGTATGCTGTTTGGTTTAAGGAGGCCGTTAATTCTGAAATTTTAGATCCCTTCGCAATGTGTCTTTCTACCATTGGGTTGAATGGCCAACCTTCATCTCGTATTGTTTATATGCGCGATATTCTAGACGATGGTTTTGTTTTTTATACGAACTACTTAAGTCAAAAAGGAAAGGAATTACTTTCGACACCTAAAGCAGCCCTTAACTTACATTGGGGAGAGCTTGATAGACAAATTAGGATAGAAGGAGATGTAGTTAAAGTTTCGGAAGAGATATCTGATAAATACTTTGCTAGTCGTCCTAAAGAAAGTCAAATAGGAGCTTGGGCATCTGCTCAAAGTGATATTTTGACCACGAGAGAAGAATTGGAGCAGCATGTATTGAAATATAGAGAGCGTTTTAAAGATATTGACGTTGACCGGCCAAAGCATTGGGGCGGATATTTATTAAAGCCAACCAAAATCGAGTTCTGGCAGGGTAGAGCAAGCCGCTTGCACGATAGAATTGTTTATAGCAAAGAAGGTGTTGAATGGAAACTAGGGCGATTATCTCCTTGATAGTAAAGAATGGCTAAAGAGATACGTTCTATTGCTGCAGTTTATTTTGATCGATTTAATCACCGAGAATTAGAATTGAATAGTCCTGTTCCTTCTAATTTGGAGTTGATTGTTGTTATTCCTTCCCATAATGAGCCTGATTTGCTAGGGAGTTTGCAGTCGCTTAAGGATGCTTTTGTTCCAATGGATGTTTCTGTAGAGGTTATTACTGTTGTCAATCATGGAGTAAATACAGGCAGCGACATTGTTAACCAAAACCAACAAACACTAACCCAGGCAAACCAATTTGCATTAGATAATAATTCCGAAGCAATTACTTTTCAAGTGATAGAGGTATTTGATATGCCGCCTAAAAAAGCGGGGGTAGGGTTGGCTCGGAAAATTGGAATGGATGAAGCGTTAGGTCGATTTTCAAAGATTAATAAAGACGGAATTATAGTTTGCTTTGATGCAGATAGTTTGTGTGAGTCAAACTATTTTGAAACAATTTTATGCCATTTTAAAAAGCATCCAAAAACACCAGGTTGTTCAATTCATTTTGAACATCCTTTGGAAGGAAATAGCCATACAATTGAAGAATACAATGCGATTATTTTATACGAATTGCATTTGCGCTATTATAAAAATGCACAGCAATATACTGGCCTTCCATTTGTGTTTCATACGATAGGTTCGAGCATGGCGGTTCGAGCTTCGGCATATGCAAAACAAGGCGGAATGAATAAGCGAAAAGCTGGGGAGGATTTTTACTTTTTAAACAAGATTATTCAATTGGGTAATTTCACAGAATTAAATACTACAACAGTAATTCCTTCTCCAAGAATTTCGGATCGTGTACCGTTTGGAACCGGTAAAGCGGTTGGTGAAATTGTAGAGGCAAAACAAGGGGGTTTAGAAACATATAATTTTAAAACATTTACAGAGCTTAAAGAATTTGTTGGTGAGGTTTTTAAAAACCATAAAAATGTTAAAGCCAGTATTTTACATGGTTTAATTAATGAGTTTATTGGCATAGAAGAACTTGGTGTTAAGGTTAAGGAAATAGGGAAAAACTCTAATTCTGAGGAGGCATTTATTACTCGATTTTTCAAGGTGTTTGATGCTTTTTGGATTATGAAATATGTCCATTTTTCCCGCGATAATTTCCATAAACAAGTCCCGGTTTTAGATGCTTCAAATGACTTGTTGTTGGAATTAGGGGTAATCAATCAGCCCTTGAAAACAGAGCTGGAAGCTTTAGAAATATTTAGAGATTTAGATTGTAAAAAAAGACTTTTTCTTGAAT
>CAWUXI010000140.1:0-13127 GCA_963926405.1 uncultured Flavobacteriales bacterium | reverse complement strand
TGCTTTATTTCTTTGCCGATAGTGGCCCATTTATATGGATGGTCTTTATAGGCCAATGGTCTTAATAACAACCAAACATCACCATAAGGCTGATTCAAATAGTTTTGTTTAAACTCTTCAATCACCACGCTCCTTTGAACTTCAAGGCTTTTATCTGTAAAAGCTAATTTATTTAACCGATCTGACTCTAGCCAAAATGCAGTCTCTAGATTTTGAACAGGAAGTGTCTCATAATAATTCGTTATATCATTCGAAGTAAAAGCATTGCTGCTGCCTCCTGCATGCTGCAATGGACTATCAAAATTTGGAATATTCGACGACCCTCCAAACATTAGATGCTCAAATAAATGTGCAAAACCAGTTCTACTCTCATCTTCATCTCTAGCACCTACATCATATAAAATATTAAAAGCTACAATTGGAGTAGTTTTATCTTCATGGACTATAACTGTTAATCCATTTTCTAAAGTAAATTTTTTAAATTTTATCATTCTCTTCTTCCTAAATTTTAAAACGGTTTTTCCCGTTTATTTCCTCTTTAGCCAAATAAAACTCGCGCATTACTTGATCTACAATTTCACCGGCAGGTTTTATCTCATTTAAAGTTCCGGAAACTTGTCCAATTTCTAATTCTCCTTCTTTTAAATCTCCCTCAAACATACCTTTCTTAGCTCTTCCTCTACCTAACAAAGTTTTCAAGTCTTCAATTGAAGCACCTTCGTTATATTTGGCTTCAACTCTGGAATAAAATTCATTTTTAATCAAGCGAACCGGAGTTATTTCTTTTAATGTCAACATAGTGTCTCCCTCTTGCGCTTTTATTACTTGATTTTTAAAGTCGATGTGTGCAGAAGATTCTTCCGAAGCAACAAATCGACTTCCCATTTGAACACCATCTGCACCAAGTAGCATACAAGCTAACATCGAATAACCAGATCCCACTCCTCCTGCAGCAATTACTGGGATTTTAACTTGTTCCACAACCATTGGTATCAAACAAAGGGTGGTGGTTTCATCCCTCCCATTGTGCCCACCTGCTTCAAAACCTTCTGCCACTATTGCATCAACACCAGCAGACTCAGCTTTTAATGCAAACTTTACGCTTGAAACAACATGTACTACTATAATTCCATGCTCTTGCAAGTGCTTAGTCCAAATTTTAGGGTTACCTGCTGAAGTAAAAACAATTGGGACTTTTAACTCGATTATGGTTTCAATATGTTTTTCAATATCTGGATATAACATGGGTAAATTCACCGCAAAAGGTTTGTCTGTTGCGTTTTTACATTTCAGAATATGATGCTTTAGAACATCAGGATACATAGACCCGGATCCAATTATACCTAAACCACCTGCATTACTTACTGCACTTGCTAATTCCCATCCACTACACCATATCATTCCACCTTGAACAATAGGGTATCTCACATTAAATAAATCTATTATTCTATTCATTTCTAACAAGTTAAAGTAGAAAACCGTTGAAAAAATTAAAAATTAAATTCTAATTAATAACGAAAGTACAGAATTCTATCCTTTATACTATTTCGTTTATATTAATATTCAGTATTTTATCCTTTTTTGATTCCATTAATAATTGAATTTATGAAACTGGTATTTTCTTATATCCTAAGCTTATGAAGATGTTTAGAATCGTAACGCCTCCATGGCATTAGCAAATAAAAACATTGAAATTACAAATACTTAAACAACATCTAATAACAATAATTACACAAAAAGGGAAAATAGGAGTAAGGAAACATGCAGCCTCTTACAGCATAGTATATAATGGTATGATTTAAATAATTAGAGAAGCTTATATTCAAAAAAAACTTAAGTGACTATTATCAAAAGTTTAAAAGTAGAAAAGTAAAATCTAAATTTTAACCTTATTATTCTAGTACAAAACAAACTGATGCTGTAATATCACAATCTCAACTTGTTTTCTAGATAATGTATATTTATATTTGTAATGATGAATAATACAAGACTATTATTAACGGCATTTTTCTCTCTTATTCTATTATTGGGTAGCTCACAATACAACTTTGATTATGGAATTAAGTTAGGTGCAACAAACTACCTTGGAGATATTGGAGGGCAAGAGAAAACGAGTAGAGATTTTATCATGGACATGAAATTAAGCCAAACCAGCTGGATTGTAGGTGGATACGCTCGTTATAAATTTTCCTCATCGATTGCTGGGAATTTGAGCGTTAATTATGGGAACATACAAGGTGATGATGCACTATCATCCAATCAAGGAAGAAACATCCGTAATCTAAGGTTTAAAAACAAAATATTAGAACTTTCAGCTAGAGCTGAATACTACATTTTTGAAGCGAATGATATAGGCGGAAGAGGCAGGTATTGGCTAGATTTAAAAACCTTTTCCCACTTTGGAATTAGTGGCTTTAACCACAATCCTAAAGGAAGTTTTGATGGTTCTTCTTGGACTCCCTTACAACCACTTCAAACTGAAGGGGTAAATTACAGTAAATGGCAAATCGGAATTCCTGTTGGAGTTGGACTATATTTCACCTATAAGAATAAACACAGAATAGGATGGGATTTTACGTGGACTATTACGTTTACAGATTACCTTGATGATATAAGTACAGTATTTTACCAGGGCCCACTTGAAGGCAATATTGGCAATCAATCTGGATTAACTAATGCTGATGAACAACTTCTAGGAAGTTTTGATGTTGGACAAAAAAGAGGTAACCCAACGAATAATGACACCTACATGTTTACTACTTTATCTTACGGATATTTAATAAGAGGCTCTAACAAGTTTTACCGAAATTCATATGGTTGGATAGGTAAAAAGAAAGGCAAATCTCGTAAAGTGAGAGCGAAGTTTTAAATTACAGAGAACTTTTTTCATGACTCAAAATATATTTACGAAGCATATTGAGACTTGTTAGTGCCGTAATCCGAGTATTTCTACGACGACTTTTCCCCAGTTGAATTTTTTCACTTATCACACCATCAATAGAAGCCACCGCAATCCAAATTGTGCCAACTGGTTTTTCAGCAGACCCTCCACCCGGCCCTAATACACCAGATGTCGCTATTGAATAATCTGTTTCAAGTTCTTTAATTGCTCCAATTGCCATCTGTTCCACAACCTCCTTACTTACAGCACCGCTTCGATTAATATCAGCCTTTTCCACAGCCAACTGGCCGCTTTTAATCTCATTATTATAAGCGACTATACTCCCCTTGAAATAGGCTGAACTACCAGGCACAGATGTAATCAAATGCGCTATATAACCTCCTGTGCAACTTTCCGCTGTGCTTAAAGTCTTAGAATTTACTAAAAGTAATTCTCCAACAAGCTGATTCAGTTCTTCTTTTTCATAACCAAAGATATAATCACCAACTATTGCCTTTAGTTCGTTAATTTTATTTGCTATAGAAGCAAGGGTTCGACTGTCATCTTCTCCATAGCCTGACAATCTTAATTTAACTATACCAGGAGACGGTAAATAAGCCAATTTAATATTTACTTTTTGCAGGGAATTTTCCCAAACCTCAATTTTTTCTGCTAAAAAGGACTCTCCAATACCAATGGTTTTAACTGTTCTGTGAACAACCTTGTTTTTAATAAAGTCTTTGCGCAGTCGGGGAAGTACATGGTCTCTCATAATTCCTTTCATTTCATAAGGAACACCGGGCATTGATACATAAATCACATCATCCTTTTCAAACCACATACCACTTGCAGTTCCTCTTGTATTTTCAAGAACTGCAGCATTAACTGGTAACATTGCTTGATCTTTATTTACATCCAGCATTTCAAGACCTCTAGAACTGAAAAATGACTCTAATTTGGAAAACACTTCTTTATTAAAATTCAACTTCGTTCCAAAAAACTTACACAATGTGTGCTTGGTTATATCATCTTTAGTTGGACCCAATCCCCCCGTGATTAGAACAATATTTACTTTTTCTGAGGCTCTTTCTAATGCTTCCAAGATATGACTTTCATTATCCGTTATTGTAGTTATTTGGTAAACAGATGCACCAATTAAGCTTAGCTGTTCCCCCATCCAAGAACTATTCGTATTAATGGTTTGACCAATTAACAACTCATCTCCAATTGAAATTATTTCTACATTCATAATCAATTATATAACTTTAATAAATCAAACTTACGCATTCACAAGGAAAGATGGCAAAATAATTGTTATGTTTACTCTTGAATTAAAGACAAATTATAATATGAAAAATAAATTAATGACTTTGATAGTGGCAATGACAGTGATTTTTTCAAGCTGTGACGAATTAACTAGCATTGCTGAAACGGCTACCTCTGCCGCAGGAGGAGGAGCATCTGCTGCTCCAACATTAACAAATGACGAAGTAATTGCTGGTTTAAAAGAAGCACTAACGGTAGGAATCAATAAAGGATCTGGCTTAGCCTCTGCTACTGATGGGTTCTTTAAAAACCCGACAATTAAGCTCCCTTTCCCTCCTGATGCTCAAAAAGTAAAAGATAAAGCTATTGATTTAGGACTGCAGAATAAAGTAGATGAATTTGAATTAACTTTAAATAGAGCCGCAGAAGAAGCTACGAAAGAGGCTGGACCAATTTTCATCCAAGCTATTAAAGACATGAGTATTGGTGACGGTTTTACTATTTTAAAAGGAGAGGACAATGCTGCCACAAATTATTTAAGAGATAAAACTACAAGTCAATTGGTTTCTGCATTTTCTCCAAAAGTAAAGACAGCTATCGATAAAGTACAATTGACTAAATATTGGACCCCTTTAACCAAAGCATACAATACCGCTAACATTTTAACTGGAGGAAGTGACGTAAACACAGACTTGAATGCATTTGTTACAGAAAGAGCGATTAAAGGCCTTTTTCTATTAATTGAAAAAGAAGAAAAGAACATCCGCAAAGACCCGCTTGCTAGAGCTACTGATATTTTGAAAAAAGTATTTAGCTTTCTTGATTAAAATCATATAAAATATTAAAAAAAAGCTCATTTATTTGAGCTTTTTTTTATTTTTATAGAATGCTGAATAGTACTATTGAACAAAATACTCCAATTGCCCCTTCAGAATTAATTATTACTGAAGAAGGAAAAATATATCATTTAAACCTACATCCAAATGATATTGCTGATGATATAATCTTGGTTGGAGATCAAAACAGGGTCAAACGAATTTCGCAACACTTTGATTCTATTGAAATAGAAGTGGAAAATAGAGAGTTTATTACGCACACAGGAATGTATAATGGAAAGAGACTAACTGTGCTTTCGACTGGTATTGGATGTGACAACATTGACATCGTAATTAACGAACTAGATGCACTAGTTAATATCGATTTTAATCTAAAAACAACTAAAAAGGAACATAAACAATTAAACATTATTCGTCTTGGAACTAGCGGGTCATTGCAAGCTGACATACCTGTCGACTCCTTTGTTATTTCGGAATACGGATTAGGTTTTGATGGTTTAGCTGGTTTTTATGATGGTATCTTTGAAAAAGATGAATTACTTCTTAAAGAAGCTTTTGACAATCAAATCAATTGGGGACCTGAAATTAACCCACCTTACTTTGCAAAAGGAAGCGCTGAATTGATTCAAAAACTCGAGAAAGGAATGCACAAAGGAATTACAGCAACTGCCAATGGATTTTACGGTCCTCAAGGAAGGTCCCTCAGGTTAGCAGCGAAAATACCAAACCTAAATGAGCAATTAAATGAATTTAATCACAAGGGATCTAAAATAACAAATTTCGAAATGGAAACATCAGCGTTGTATGCCCTTTCAGGAATGTTAGGACACAATGCATGTACAGTTTGTGCCATTATTGCTAATCGATTTAAAGGAGAATACAGTAAAGATTATAAATTAACCGTCGATAAACTAATACAAGTAATATTAAAAAGGTTAACAGCATAAATTTCAGTTAAATTTATCGATAGCATAGGATCACACGGCAATTAAACGTCAAATTAAAGTAACCCAACAAAAGTAAATTACGTTTTAAATAGTAGTGATTTCTAATAATCAAATAAAAGCATTATTAAACCTAATCGAAGATCCTGATGAAGAAATTTTCCTGCAGGTAAAAAATGAACTCATTTTCCTAGGCATTGATGTTATTCCAAATATTGAAAAAGCCTGGGAAACAAATCCATTCGGAAATAAATATTTGATTAAACTTGAAAACATTATCCATGAAATACAATTTAAGGACAACTATAATAGCTTAATTAACTGGAAAGAAACGGGAGCTAAAAACCTCTTGGATGGAGTAATATTGGTAAATAA
This sequence comes from uncultured Flavobacteriales bacterium, assembly GCA_963926405.1. Lineage (GTDB taxonomy): Bacteria > Bacteroidota > Bacteroidia > Flavobacteriales_D > Parvicellaceae > CALSMU01. Next base: position 6,825 of record CAWUXI010000140.1, on the reverse strand, counting down.
GTTTCAGTACCCAGAACTAAACCGAAAAAAGATTGAAAAGCAACTTAAGATCATTGTGCAAGATGCTCAAATTGAACTTACTGAGCACATGACCGGATTAGAAAAAATCACTATTCTTAACGATATAATATATAACGTTCATGGTTTTTCTGGCAGCAAAGAGGACTATTACTCTCCCTCTAATTCTTTCTTAACTAATGCATTAGATCGAAAAAAGGGCAACGCGCTTATCCTAGCAATTATTTACCTTGAAATAGCAAACAGACTAGCGATTCCTCTAAAAGGCATTAACCTTCCTAACCATTTTATATTAGGCTATCCAGATAGAATAAAATTTGAGGAAAATAATAAAAAAAGGACTTCAATGTTATTCTATATTAATGCTTTTAGTTGTGGTCACATCTTAAGTAAAACAGATATAAATGAATTTCTCGATAAAATAAACGCAGAGCACAAACCTGAATATTACAATCAATGTAGCAATCAAGAAATTGTTAAGCGCTTGATCACTAACCTGCAGTACAGCCATAAAAAACTGCGAACCGAAGAAAAAATAAAAGAGCTTGAATTATTACTCTCCATATTTAGATAAAACAATTGTTTTACTTAAACTTTTTATATCATTTGTCTAACATTAATAAATTTATACCTCTGATATTATTTTTATAGAAAAAAACAGTATATTCGTTAAGTTACAATGTATTTAAGGCACATATTACTGACTCAATTTTATTTATTTTTCCAGTAGAGTGTTTAAACCATTAAATGAAAGCATCAACAAATACTACCATTGAGGTCTGTAGCTCTAGATATCAAAAGATATGTGAGGATTACACCCACTCGACTACTGATAAAATCATCAATAGTCATTTTGGTGAGTTTAGTCAGGATTTAGTTAATACTATTTCCAACGACATTGAAATGTTCATGCTTGATGCAGGTGACAAAAAAGGAACCGTAAAAAGAATGTTCAGTATTTTAGTTGAAGGCCTTCAAAATATCAGACTTCATGGTGAAAAAGGAAAAGATGGACATCAGACTTCTTTTTATGCTATTGACCAAGGAAGCGACACTTACAAAATTGCACTGGGGAACCTTATCTATACTAAGTCCAATAAAAATATTGAGACACGAATCACAGAGATTAATAAAATGACTCGTGAAGAAGTTAAAGGACTTTACATGGAAGTGCTTACAAACGGGATTATTTCTAATAAAGGAGGGGCAGGCTTGGGCTTCATAACAATGGCTATGAAATCAAATAATAATTTAGATTATTATTTTGACGAAATAAATAATGAGTTGTCTTGTTTTACTCTCATCATCACACTAGACAGGAAGTAAACACTTAATTAATGAATCTTTTAATCGAACTGGGGAAAAACACCCCTAAGATATCTGGAGACAGTGCTAGAAGTATTCTAGTGATTGAGGGTAGTTCTTTCCCTGAAAATGTTCAAAAATTTTACACCCCTATAAATGTCTGGCTTGATTCAATTGCAAAAAAATCATCTACTTTGAATATTGACTGTAAGTTCTATTACATTGCATCTTCATCTATAATAGCGGTACTTAAAACATTACAATACGCTGAAAAATTGTTCGGATCTTCAAATATCTCCATAAAGTGGAGATATGAGGAAGCTGATGATGATATTCGCAAAATAGGTGAAGATTTTTCCCATTTATTAGGAATAGAATTTGAGTTTATTGAAGAACCTGAAGAAGGTTAAAAAAATTACTGACTTCCCAACAAAAAAACACTGGTTTTAAAATGGAGGATAGGAAATATGCTATTAAGAATTTATACAGCCCTCCAAAACTTAAAACAAAAAACCTATACCAAATTAATGATATAGGTTTGAATTTTTGAGCTCTAAAAACAATTTACTTAAGCCTTCGCCGCAGCTTCAGCTTTAATCAAGTTTAATGCTGAACCGTACTTGTACCATTCGATTTGACCTGCATTATAAGTATGATTACATGCCACATTATCTTTAGATCCATCAGCATGAACAATCTCTAATGTTAGTTGCTTTCCTGGTGCAAATTGATTCAGATCAGTGAAGTTAAATGTATCGTCTTCCTTAATTAAATCGTAATCACTTTCAGTATTAAAAGTTAAGCCTAACATCCCTTGCTTCTTTAGGTTTGTTTCGTGTATTCTTGCAAAAGATTTTACAATCACCGCATAAACACCTAAATGACGTGGTTCCATTGCTGCATGCTCTCTAGAAGAACCCTCTCCATAATTATGATCTCCAACAACTATACTTGGAACTCCAGCAGCTTTATAAGCTCTTGCTGTAGCAGGAACTGCTCCTTTATCTCCAGTCAATTGGTTCACTACTTCGTTTGCAGCTCCACCAAATGAATTTACCGCGCCAATTAAGCAATTATCAGAAATATTGTCTAAATGACCTCTATACTGCAACCAAGGTCCAGCCATAGAAATATGATCAGTTGTACATTTACCCTCTGCTTTTATTAACAATTTAGCTCCAGTAATGTTTTCTCCATCCCAAGGAGCAAATGGCGTTAATAATTGTAATCTCTTAGAATCCTCTTTTACAACAACCTGAATTCCTGAACCATCCTCAGCAGGAGCTTGATAGCCGTTATCTTCAACAGCAAAACCATTAGGAGGTAATTCCATTCCTGTTGGTTCAGCTAACCTTACCTCTTCTCCATTTGCGTTAGTTAGTGTATCCGTAATTGGATTAAAGTCTAATTTTCCTGATATTGCAATTGCAGCAACCATTTCCGGTGAGGTTACAAAAGCCATAGTATTTGGGTTTCCATCTGCTCTTTTCTTAAAGTTTCTGTTAAAAGAATGTACAATAGAGTTTTTCTTTTCTTCAGAAGCGCCTGGTCTATCCCATTGACCGATACAAGGACCACAAGCATTCGTAAATATTTTAGTGTTGTCTAGCTTATTGAATGTATCAATAAACCCATCACGTTCAGCAGTAAACCTTACTTGCTCAGAACCTGGATTAATTCCTAAAATTGCTTTTGCATTTAAACCTTTGCTAATTGCATCATCAACAATAGAAGCTGCACGAGATAAATCTTCGTACGAAGAATTAGTGCAAGAACCGATTAAAGCCCATTCAATATCCGTAGGCCAATCATTAGCTGCTGCAGCAGCTTTCATCTCTGAAACGGGTGTAGCTAAATCTGGTGTGTAGGGTCCGTTTAAATGGGGCGTTAATTCTGATAAGTTAATTTCAATAACTTGATCAAAATACTTTTCTGGATTATCATAAACCTCAGCATCTCCAGTTAAGTGTTCAGCAACTTCATCAGCTAAAGCAACAACATCGGCTCTACCAGTAGCACTTAAATATCTTCTCATTGAATCATCGTAACCAAAAGTAGAAGTTGTAGCACCTATTTCAGCTCCCATATTACAGATAGTTCCTTTTCCTGTCCCAGATAAAGACTTGGCGCCTTCACCAAAATATTCTACAATAGCTCCGGTACCGCCTTTTACAGTTAAAATTCCGGCAACTTTTAGAATAACATCTTTTGCAGAGGTCCAACCGTTTAATTTACCCGTCAATTTAATACCTATCAATTTAGGGAATTTTAATTCCCAAGCCATTCCAGCCATTACATCAACAGCGTCAGCTCCACCAACTCCTATTGCAACCATCCCTAAACCACCTGCATTAACGGTATGTGAATCCGTTCCAATCATCATTCCTCCTGGAAATGCATAATTTTCTAAAACAACCTGATGAATAATTCCAGCTCCTGGTTTCCAAAACCCAATTCCATATTTATCACAAACAGAACTTAAGAAGTTGAATACTTCGTTGTTCTTATTAATACCATCTTGTAAATCCTTATCTGCTCCTAATCTAGCTAGAATCAAGTGATCAGCATGCGCAGTTGAAGGAACAGCAACTTTAGTTTTACCAGCTTGCATAAACTGTAACAATGCCATTTGAGCAGTTGCGTCTTGCATAGCAACTCTATCTGGAGCAAAATCGACATAAGATTCACCTCTTTCATAAGCTTCAGTAGCATTACCATCCCAAAGGTGAGCATATAATATCTTCTCAGATAAAGTTAATGGTTTGTTTACCAATTTCCTTGCTGCTGCAACTCTCTCTGGATAGCGTTCGTAAACCGCTTTTATCATTTCTAAATCAAATACCATGTACTGTTTAATTTTTACTTCGTAAAACTTCAATTTATTAAGGGTAGCGAATTTAATCATTATTCAAGAAAAAGACAATTAGATTTAGAGGAAAATTAATCAATAACTTAAATTGCCCTGATAGTAAGCAAACAATTATATATATTTCCAATTTGTCCCTATCTTTGACCATAATTTTTATGGGATTAATCGACAAAATTTTTTCAAAAAAAGGAGATCGTCAGTTTACAAAAGACGAAGAAGCTCTTATTGGCGCTTTGAATAATACAATTGATTTTATTGCTGATGAGGCATACATAAACTTTACGCATACTGAGCTTTTTGCCATTGACAAGGAACTTGGGAAGTTTTTAAAAATCAACATCAGCAACGGAGATTTTTTATCTCAGGTGCTTACTTTTGACAAAGTCACTTCTTACGAATCAAACATTAAGGATCGAGCCAACGAAGAGTGGATGGAGAACTTCAGTAAATTTAAGACGCAAAAAAAATTCATCCGCTCTATTTCAATTATAATAGAATCCGGCTCGAATGAAAAAATGACCCTTTATTTTGCTCAATCTGAAAATAATAATGGAGATCGAGTTGCTAGCATTCCTGTTAAAAGAGCACTTTTCTCTATGGAGAAATGGGACAATGTTTTGTACCGAATACTCGAAGAGAAAAAGGACAAAGAGTACTTTAATGATTAAAGAAAAGCCTTTATCTCAATTAAGTCCTGAACATTGCCAAGGACATTTAAGTTGTGCTTAACTCCATGGGGGTTAAAATAGATTGCTTGCATCCCAAAATCTATTGCTCCTTCTATATCACATAACAAATCATCTCCTATCATCACACAATCCTGAGCAGAAACTCCAACTTTGTTGGCTGCGTACTCAAATATTTGTGGGTGTGGTTTTTTTGCACCTGCTTTCTCAGAGGTAATAATTTCGCTAAAGTGTTCAGTCAAATTACTTTGTTTCATTTTAACATGTTGCACTTCTTCAAAACCATTCGTAATAATATGCAACTCGTATTTCGATTTCAAATAATCGATTATTTCAAATACATTGGGAAATAACGCTGTTCTATATGGGCAGTTTGTGACGTAGTCGTGACCTATACTTTCAGCCAATTTAGCATCCAATATGCCAAAATATTCTAATGTGTCAGCAAAGCGTTTGGAACGCAAATCTTCTTTTGTAATAGCATTATCTCTATATAAAGCCCAGCAACCTTCATTGATGCCTTTATAAATTCGAATAAATTCTTCTGGCAAGGAAATTCCTTTTTGATGTAATTGATGTTTCGACCATAGATTCATCAACTCTTCATGAGAATTCTTTTCAAAATCCCAAAGTGTTCTATCCAAATCGAAAAAAACATGTTTTATCATTCTCCAAAGATATAAAGGTTGGCAAGCGCAAACAGATTTGCCCAAACAAAAAGACTAATCACTTCTAACCAATACGTAAACTTTATTCGTCGGTAAAACTTGGCAATAATTATACTTCCAATAGGTATGGACAAAACCATGGGTCCAACTATTACTAAAACAAAATACCCAAAAGAAGAAAGCTTCATTTTAACAATAAACTTATTCATCTTAGAAAATTGTTTCTTTGGCTTTAATGTTCCGTTTTTAATTTTAATCAACTTCTTTTCTTTGGCTCTTTCCATCAATAATCCTGAAAAGAAAAAGAAAATATTAAAACTTATAACAGCTCCCAAAAATGTAGCAAGCACAACCTCCCAATAAGAGACTGAAAAAGCCATCATGGAAGTAGCAGCAAACATAAATTTTACTGTTCCCATTAAAAATCCAGTGGAGTATGCTGCGAAATTCATCTATTTATCTTCTTTCTCACCAAATGCAAGATCTCCTGCATCACCTAAACCAGGGACAATGTAGGATTGCGCTGTCATTTCTTCATCAATAGCTCCAATCCATATAGTGGTGTTTTCCGGCATATTTTTTTGAACGTATTCTATTCCTTCAGCACTAGCAATAACACCTACTAAATGAATATGTTTTGGTATTCCTTTTTTCAAAAGGGCTTTATAAGCTAAAACCATAGAAGCTCCAGACGCAATCATTGGATCAGTCAGTATAACAACCTTGTCATCTAAATTAGGACTTGACAAATACTCAATTTCAACATCAAACACATTATCAGAAGAATGTTTCCGATAAGCTGAAATAAAGCAGTTATCTGAATTATCGAAGTAATTTAAAATTCCCTGATGCAGTGGTAATCCTGCTCTTAATATAGTTGCAATAACTGGCTGCTCTTTTATAATACTTGAAGGAGCAACACCCAAAGGAGTATAAACATCTGATTCCTCAAACTTCAATTCTTTACTGATTTCAAATGCTGTTATCTCACCCAATCTTTCCAAATTCCTTCTAAACCGCATTCTATCTGAATGCACTTTAAGGTCTCTTAATTGCGCTAAAAAATTATTGTAAAGAGAGTTGGTTTTACTAAAGTCATGTACCTTAATCATAGCGAAAAGTTGTTTGTTTTGGTTTGTTTTGGTTTCCAAAAATAATGAATCTGCATTTATAATTAGCTACTTAAACAATTATATAATTAGCTAATTATTTGAACCTATCTCTCACACCTTTGGTCTTTTTTAACAGCCACGGCAAATCGTTTTTAGAAAAACTTAAA
>CAWUXI010000139.1:0-11460 GCA_963926405.1 uncultured Flavobacteriales bacterium | reverse complement strand
TGCGGTCTGGACGGGACTCGAACCCGCGACCCTCGCCGTGACAGGGCGATATTCTAACCAACTGAACTACCAGACCAATTTCCCAAGTTTCTCAACCACTAACAACAGTTAGTCTTCCGATAGCTATCGGAAGCGAAATTGTTTTCCCCTCTATTGAAGGGATGACAAAAGTAATAGAATTTTCTTGCCGTGCAAACACTTATTCAGAAAATTAAATCATTTTTTGTCTTTTAATTAAATACTGTAATAATACTTGCTCAAATCCTTTATTAATATCTGCTTCAACGTAGTCAATACGGTACTGTCCGCACTTAAGTTTTAACTCTTTTTGTTGACTGGATTTCAACTTATTAAACGTATCTTTTACCTGATTTGGATTTAATTTAACCTGTTCTCCTGTTTCCATATCCACAAAGGTGTAAGGCCGATTGTTAAATTCAAAATCTACTTCATGTTTTTTATCGGTAACATCAAATAGTACAACCTCGTGTTTATTATGCTTTAAATGTTTCAATGCATTAAAAACCTCCGTATGGTTATTCGCATTTTCCATCATATCACTAAAAATAATCACTAAAGACCTTTTATGCACTTGTTCTGCAATTTGATGCAACGCATCTACCACATTGGTACTCTTGCTTTCGGTTTTATTATAACTATATAAGTGTTTTTCTAACTCGGTAAATAAAAACCGATGATGCGTCATACTTGATTTACATGGAGTATGCAACAGAACTTTCTCATCAAATAGAGAAACCCCAACAGCATCTCGTTGCCGTCGCATTAAATATATTAATGCGGCAGCCGTGTTTACTGAAAACTCCATCTTATTCATTTCTGAATCTTCTGGATAATACATAGAAGATGAAGTATCAATTACAAGCTGGCATCTTAAATTGGTTTCTTCCTCGTATCGTTTTATAAATAGCTTTTCAGTACGAGCGAAGAGTTTCCAATCGATATGACGCGTTGATTCACCAGTATTGTACAAACGATGTTCTGCAAACTCAACAGAAAAACCATGAAATGGACTCTTATGCAAACCTGTAATAAATCCTTCCACAACTTGTTTGGCAAGTAATTCTAAACTTCCAAAATCACGTGTTTTTTTATGGTTGATTTTATTTTGCATTCTAGGCTACAAGATATATTTAATTTTTAATCAAAAAAAAATCTCGTTACATAAAGCAACGAGATTTAAGTTTATTTATTTCTTCTTACTTACAAAGCTGCATCTAATTTTTGAGCTAAAGTTTCCTTTGGAACTGCCCCAACAACTTTATCTATGACTTCGCCATTCTTAATTACTAAGATTGTTGGAATATTTCTTACCCCATACTTTGCAGAAATTGTAGGATTGCTATCCACATCAACTTTTCCTACTAATGCTCTACCTTCATACTCGTCATGCAATGCATCGATATGCGGTCCAACTAATTTACACGGGCCACACCATGCTGCCCAAAAATCAACCAATACTGGTTTGTCTGTGTTTGTTAACTCCTCAAAATTTGCGTCTGTGAATTCTAATGCCATCTTATTTATTTTTTTATTTTTTTATTTCCTTGTTATTTTACAAATGTAAATTTAATTCTTTATCCCAAATGACAAAATCAATACAAAACCCATTTTTCTGTTATCTTGGCATCCTAACTTTCTGTTTAGCTTTTTCCCAATACTTTTTTCATGATTAACTAGCTATTGCATTTTCGTTGACTAAATCAACTTGTTTTGCTTGGTTCTTTTTAATTACTTCTGTCATTTTAGATCTGTTAAAACTTATGCCAGCATACCCTCCTATCTTTTTCATATCCCGCATAAATTCATTAGAAACCTCAACCTTTCTAGTTTTAGAAACTAACGTAACACCTTCGTTTTCGCCGTAATCAATCATATCTAAATAGACGTTTACTCCACCTTCATATTTAGTGAATACTTCTTCGATTTCTACAATACTTTCGGCAGTTATATAAGATGAATCCATTTGTACATAAACTTGTTTCAACTCTTTCTTTCGAATTTCGGTTAACAACTCCATGTAGGAAACCCGAAACTCTTTCTGCTTACCATCTGTGTTCCATTTCTTAGATTTTAACTGCACAGTGCCTTTAATAAACAGAAAGTTACCTGGAACTAAAAAGTGGCGATATTTTAAATATTGCTCTCCAAATAATCTAAACTCCATGGTTCCCTCCATGTCATGCATTTCGAGAACACCATATTTATTACCTTTTCTACTTTCTAAATTTAAAGCATCCGCTGCAATAGCAGCAAATTTGTATTCTTTATCGGGTAGTTGATTAATATGTTCTGACAAAACTCTCAAGTTAACATCACAAAAATTATCAACTTCCAGTTTAAAATCTTCTAATGGGTGCCCCGTAATATAAATACCTACAACTTCTTTTTCAAGATTTAATTTTTGATAGGCGCTCCATTTTGGTGTTTTTTCAGCTATCGGTTCTGGAATATCAACCCCTTCGACAGCACCCATCATATCAAACATACTTACCTGAGAAGAGTTTTTACCTTGCTGGTAAGCTTGGCCGTATTTAAGCGCTTTTTCGATTAAGGTTCTGTCCTTAGTGTCCTTAGCGAAATACTGTGCCCGGTGCAAATTGGTAAAACGATCAAAACCACCTCCTTTTGCTAAGCTTTCTAATACACGCCTATTACAATCTTTTAAACTAACCCTTCGAACCATATCAAACATGGAAACAAATGGCCCATCTTTCTTTCGATGTTTAATCATCGACTTGACAGATCCTTCTCCAACACCTCTCATTCCCCCCATTCCAAAACGCACTTCTCCTTTTGGATTGACAGCGAATTTGTAATAGCTCTCATTCACATCTGGACCAAGAACTTTCAACCCCATACGCTGACATTCTTTCATGAAAAATGACACAGACTTAATGTCATTCATGTTATTACTCAAAACAGCTGCCATATATTCAGCTGGATAATGCGCTTTTAAATAAGCTGTTTGATAGGCAATCCAAGCATAACAAGTAGAGTGTGATTTATTAAATGCATACGATGCAAATGCTTCCCAATCCGTCCATACCTTTTCTAATTTCTCTGGGTCATGTCCTTTTTCGGCAGCTTGTTTTACAAATTTCGGTTTCATTTTAGCCAACACCGCAATTTGCTTTTTACCCATCGCTTTACGCAAAACATCAGCTTCACCTTTTGTAAAGTCAGCTAACTTTTGAGAAAGCAACATTACCTGCTCTTGGTAAACGGTAATACCGTAAGTCTCCTTAAGGAATTCTTCCATTCCTTCTAAATCATATTCAATTTCTTCTTCACCATGTTTACGACGAATAAAAGAAGGTATATATTCTATAGGTCCTGGACGATACAATGCATTCATTGCAATCAAATCTGAGAACTCCGTTGGCTTCAAATCCTTTAAGTGTTTCTGCATTCCAGCAGATTCATATTGAAAAACACCAACTGTTTCGCCTTTTTGGAACAGCGCATAAGTCAAATCATCGTCCAATGGAATTTCCTCAATATCAATCTCTACATTGTGCCTTGCTTTTACAATCACCAATGTATCTTTAATAAGAGTTAATGTTTTAAGGCCCAAGAAATCCATCTTAAGCAGTCCAGCACTTTCCACAACAGAGTTATCGAATTGCGTACTCCACATTTTGGAATCTTTTGCCAACGCCACCGGAACATGTTCTCGAATATCACTCGGTGTAATGATTACACCGCAGGCGTGAATACCTGTATTTCGCATGGAGCCTTCTAATGTTTTGGCTTGACGAAGGACTTCACCTTCCAAACTTGGATCTTCCAGAATACGTTTTAATTCATCCGCCATTTTTAGTTGCTCTGGATCCAGTTTCTGAGCTAACTTCTCTTCCGGCATATTGAACAAACTATTCAATTTCATGTCTGGAACCAACTTCGCTACCCTATCAGTATCAGGCAATGGTAAATCCAATACACGACCTGCATCGCGAATAGAAGACTTGGCTGCCATCGTTCCATAGGTAATAATTTGAGCAACTTGACTCGCCCCATATTTATCAATTACATATTGAATTACTCGTCCACGGCCCTCATCATCAAAATCAATATCAATATCGGGCATCGATATACGTTCAGGATTAAGGAACCTCTCAAAAAGTAGATTGTATTTAAGTGGATCTATATTCGTTATCCAAGTACAATAAGCAACAACTGAACCTGCTGCAGATCCACGACCTGGTCCAACAGAAACATCCATTCTTCTCGCTTCTCGAATAAAATCTTCAACAATTAAAAAATAACCTGGATACCCCGTATTTCGAATTACGGACAGCTCAAAATCCAATCTTTCTATTATGTCTTCAGGTAAATCTTCGCCGTATCTAATTTTCGCGCCTTTGTAAGTAATGTGACGTAAATAAGCATTCTCGCCATTCTTTAAAGTAGCATCTGCTAAATCTGCTGGATCTCTAAATTCTTCTGGAATATCAAAAGCAGGTAATAGAACATCTCTTGCTAATACATAACTTTCACATTTCGCAACAATCTCCGCTACGTTTTCAATCGCTTCAGGAATATCTGCAAACTCTCGTTTCATTTCCTGTTGTGACTTGAAATAATAATTATCATTCGGCATTCCGTTCCTAAAGCCTTTTCCTCTACCTATGGGTGTAGCTTGTTTTTCTCCTGCCTTTACACACATTAAAATATCATGCGAAACAGAACTTTCTTGCTCTAAATAAAAATTATTGTTTGCTGCAATGCACTTTACACCATATTTCTTAGCGAACATCAGTAAAGTATCATTGATTAATTTCTCTTCGTCTAGGCCATGTCTATTTAACTCAACGTAAAAATCTTCTCCAAATGTTGTGTGCCACCAAACAAAAGATTCTTCAGCTTGCTTTATTCCAACATTTAAAATCATTTGAGGTATTTCTCCCTCTAGCCCACCTGTCAATACAATAATATCTTCTTTGAATTTTTCTACGACATCTTTGTCAATTCGAGGAACATAATAAAAGCCTTCGACATGACCTGCTGACGACATTCTTGAAATATTATGATAACCCTTTTTATTTTTGGCAAGCATCGGAACCAAGTAACCGTTATCCTTTATACTTTTGTTATTATGGTCTTTACAAATATAAAATTCACTTCCAACAATTGGTAAAACAATTTGCTTCTTTAAATCCTCAACATCAAGCATAAAAGAATCTATTTCGCTGTCTTTTAAGTCTCTTTGTATCTCAATATTCTCTCCCTTTTCGTTTTCCGAAAACTCAATTATTTTACCCGTTACTAGTTTTTCTTCAAGTGCATTAATTTTCCCTTTTATGCCTTTATTATGCTTTGCTCCAGCAGCCACAAAATGAAAAGCAGCCATCATATTCCCCTTATCTGTCATCCCAACTGCTGGCATTCTGAATTCGGCTGCTTTGTGAATTAAAGCGTCAACTTTGGTAGTTGATTCTAGTATAGAAAATTGTGTATGGTTATGTAAATGAGAAAAAGTAACATTTTCTAAACGCTTGAGGTTTTCTGAGGTATCAACATAAACTTCTCCACCACCCTCTTCAGCTTCTTTTCTTTTACGAATTTTCTTGCTTTCTGCTTTGAGATTTAAATGTGTTAAACCAATACTCTCAATTGAAGAAGTATTTGTCTGCGTAAATTCAGTAAAATACTTTTCACTTTGTTCAAGCTGAATGGAAGAATAGTTTCTTAGTCTAATTAACTCCAAAAAACAGCGGGTTGTAGCTTCTACATCGGCAGTTGCATTGTGCGCACTTCCAAATGGTTGATTAAATAAATATTGATGTAATTCTGTTAATGTTGGTAATTTAAATTTACCTCCTCTACCTCCAGGAATTTGACATAACGCTGCTGTATCTTCTGTACAGGTATCCAAAACAGGCATTTCTTGCAAATCATTTTCAACCTCTTCACGAACAAACTCACAGCCCATTACATTGGTATCGAACTTCAGGTTTTGGCCAACAATAAACTTTGCTCTTCCTAAAACTTCTTTGAACTCAATTAACATATCCTTCAAAGGAATTCCTTGCTCCATTGCTAGGTCCGTAGATATACCGTGGATTTTCTCTGCTTCATAAGGAATGTCATATCCTTCTGGTTGAATCAAGTAATCTTTTGATTCAATTAAATTACCCATACCATCGTGCAATTGCCAAGCAATTTGCACACAACGCGGCCAATTATCTGTATCGGTAATTGGCGCTTTAAAGTCTCTTGGAAGACCGGTTGTTTCGGTATCAAATATTAAGTACATATTCTTAATTGGGTATAAAAATTTCGGGAGTCTAAAATTAAGAAATCGTATTGAGTAAATCAATACTTGTTGATAAATAGTTGCTTTGAGTTTATTATTCAATAATTATTGAGAGGGTTATTTCGAAAGAGTTTTAACTTCTTCCTAAACAGTTATATTATTGCTTGTTTTTTCAAAACTTATTAATCACGTATAAAAATGCCATTAATATATTTTTCTTAGGCACTTGATAAATGGCATTTTATTATTTGAAATATGTGTAATTTTAATATTTTAGCCGACCAAACAAAAAAGATATGCCGAAAATCTCAAATAGGGCGCTTAACATGCCCGAATCACCTATTCGTAAACTTGTTCCTTATGCAGAACAAGCAAAGAAAGATGGGAAAAAAGTTTACCATTTGAATATTGGTCAACCTGATATTGAAACTCCCAAGATTGTTTTGGATACAATGAGTAAATTAAACTTAAAAGTAATTGAATACAGCCATTCAGCCGGTTTTCAATCTTACAGAGAAGGGTTAGCTGATTATTACAAAAAATTTGGAATTAATTTAAATCCAAATAATGAAATAATGATTACTACTGGTGGCTCGGAAGCTTTAGTATTTGCTTTTCAAACGTGTTTGGAGCCGGGTGATGAATTAATCATTCCAGAACCTTTTTACGCAAACTACAATGGTTTTACGATTACAACCGGAATAAAGGTTGTTCCAGTAACTGCAAAAATAGAAAACGGCTTTGCATTACCTCATATGAGTGAGTTTGAAAAATTGATTACTCCAAAAACGAAAGGGATTTTGATTTGCAATCCTGGAAATCCAACAGGATACTTATATAGCAAAGAAGAATTAGAAACCTTAAGAGACATTGTTAAAAAACATGATATATTTTTATTTGCAGATGAGGTTTACCGTGAATTTTGTTACGATGGTGCTGAACACTATTCTTGTTTACAATTAGAAGGAATTGAAAACAATGTTGTTTTAGTTGATTCAGTTTCGAAAAGATACAGCATGTGTGGAGCACGAGTTGGTGCACTAATTAGCAAAAATGCTGAATTAATGGGTATGGCTTTAAAGTTTGGGCAAGCAAGATTAAGCCCTCCAACATTTGGACAAATAGCAGGAGAAGCAGCATTAGCAACTCCTCAAAGTTATTTTGACAATGTGATTGAAGAATACGTTGAAAGAAGAGATATTATAATCGATGGATTAAATAAAATCGAAGGGGTAATTTGCCCTAAACCAAAAGGAGCTTTTTATGCTATTGCAAAATTACCAATTGACGATTCGGATAAGTTTTGCCAATGGTTACTAGAAGATTTTGATTACAATGGACAAACAGTAATGCTTGCGCCTGCTACAGGTTTTTACGCAACAAAAGGATCAGGAACACAGGAGGTGAGAATTGCATATGTATTAAACAAAGAATCTTTAAAAAATGCTGTTGTTTGCTTGGAAGAAGCTTTGAAAGTTTATCCAGGGAGAGTTCAGTAAGCAACCCAAACTGTTCCTTTTCCCATATTTCCCATTATATTATTAAATATAAGGCACTATGGGAAACATAATATATATTCTATTCGCAATTTTTCTGGGAACAAACTCTTTCTATGCTCAAACATTTAAAGAACTTCTGTTAAACAAAACAGAAATGAAAAATAGGTTTACGCTTATTGAAGAAATAAGTATCATAAAAATTGTAATCCCATTTAATTATAACAGAGCTACAACGGATTTTGATCCAAGTAAACTATTGAAAATTCCATATAGAAATATTCAGAAAATTGAATACATATATTCAGAAAACAGAGACATTGAACATCAAAATAAATTAAACTCCGAAAGAATTGATACACTAACCGTTTTATTCAAGAATAGAATATGTAGAATACGTAATAACATTGAATTACTTACTATCGCTCAAACCCAAAAAGAAAATAAAACGGAACTATTCAATGGCTTTGTTATTACTATTGAAAAAAGTTCACGAAGTAATAGTGACCTAATTAAGACGATAATAAATACCCCACAAACTAATAAAAATCAATCCTGCTTCAATTTAGATACACTATCTGATTACGGCTATATTTTACCACACATTCAAGCGGATTATTCCGGGTATGAATACAAAACAATAAACAAAGTTTTCGATCGCAATACAGACTGGAAAAACAAATTGGTAGTTGTTGATGTCACAGGCAGCATGACTCCTTACCTAGCTCAATATTTACTTTGGTTAAGACTGAACTTTAACAAAGAAGAAAAACAAAACTTTGTGTTTTTTAATGACGGAAATGGATTTAAAAATACAATCAAACCAATTGGAAAAACCGGAGGTTTATACTTCACGGAAAATAACTTGGGATACAACCACTTAATTAAAACGATTACGAAAGCTATTGTAAATGGAAATTGTAATTATGAAATACAAGAAAATGATATCGAAGCGATTATTGGTGGTCTACAAAAATTTCCAGATTCCAAAAGCATTATTCTCATTGCGGACAACAATGCTTCTCCAAGAGATATAAAGTTAATGAAGAAACTTGATGTTCCTATAAAGGTTATTTTATGCGGAACAAATAACCACATAATAAATCAAGCATATTTAGATCTTGCTTACAAAACAAAAGGTTCGATACACACAATTGAAGATGATTTAACTGATTTGATTGACCTAAAAGAAGGAAGTTCGTTTAAGTTTTTTGGAAAATCCTACCAAATAAAAGATGGGGAAATTATACTGGTAAAAAGCGAAAATACTTAAGCATAAAGATCTTAAAACTTCAGTAAAATCAATGTGATAATGCTCATAGCGATAGCCATCCAAATTGGAGTTGTCTAAAGATATGTTAATTGATATACTCAGTTTATCCTATTTGTATAATTACAGATACCTTTGGTTATAACTAGTTGCCTGATTTTTAATAAAATTCAATCAAATAAAGGACCCATAATTTTAAATCTCATAAATACATTGTATTTTTAGAAAAATATAATTCCTCTTTTTATGAAAAAATTTCTTGCACTTATGCTCCTTTCTACTGTTTTAACAAGTTCTTGCGTTAAGCTTGAAGAACTTGAAGGAAATAATGTTGAATATGAGATAACTGAATTTGAATTGGAAGAGAAAATAACATTGATAATTCCAAACAGTGAATTTTCTTGGATCCCTAATCTGATCAACTGCATGGATATTAGTTTAATAGGCGGCGTAAATTTCGAATCATTTGTTCCCACGCAAAACCCTAACCCCTATGCACATTTAGTTTACGAAATTCGTCCAAAAGCTATTATAATGGAATTAACAAACATTACGGACTGTGATTTTGGGATGTTGGAAAATGTTGAAGTCTTCTTAACAGATAGCAGTGTAACAGATCCTAGTCAATTTATTTTACAAGACCCGAACAATTTATCTGCACCGCATAATGCTGTAAAAATTGGAGAGCTGATGACAATTGAAGACGGAAGTAATATAATTAATCTTGTTGTAAACCAAAATGCTGTTTTAGATCAATTTATCCATAACCAGTCTTTTAACACTTATGCAAACATGAATTTGGATAAAGCGTTTACTCAAGATGAAGCTATTATCAAGACAAGTATTTTAATGTCTGTTAAGCTAATCAACGACAACTAATTTCCTTTCAATACAATTTCTGTTGCACCGTAGCCATACTTCTTGTAATTCGCGTCATGTGTTTGAAATTCTGGATAGTTATAATGAATTTCCTTTCTGATTTCTGCTCGAAGTACTCCTTCTCCAACTCCGTGTATAGCAATCAACTTTTTAGATCCCTGTCGTATTGCTACGTTTAATTCTCGATTAAAATTTGCCATTTGCACACTTAAAATTTGAGAATTAGACATTCCACGGTGCGAATCGATAAGCTCCTCAATGTGTAAATCAATTTCGTGCTCTTCATTATTTATTTTGTCTAAATGATTGAACTTCTTATAAAACTCATCCAATTTTTTAGATTTTGATTCTGCTTGTACTTTTTCATTAACGGATTCTACATGTTCGATACCATCTAATTTATAGTCTTCTTTTGGAGTAGTCGAAACAATATCAGAAATGGCAAACTGATAATCAAATCCATCTTGATTTTCTACCATTACGAAATTATCAGACAACACTTCTATAACAACACCTTCTCCGACTTCATTTAAAAACCGAACTTTATCTCCAACTTTGAATTGCATTTTTCTGTAATATATATTTTATCTTTATCAAAGATAAATCTATTTTACAATCTATGAAAGAACACGGTCCTTGGAAAACAAAAAACACGAAAACGATTTTAAAATTTTTGCAATAGCTGAAGAATGGCTTATGCAGTGCCGATAGTTATCGGTAAGGCACTTCCTTTTTTTCTTGACAAAAAAACGAAGGAAAAAAGTCAAGGCTGTCAAAGAAAAACTACATAAACCTTTCTATTTGTTCAGTGCGGCCGAATGATTTCCTCGAAATTTTCTTCGGAACTTTTCGGTCTTACTAAGCAAATACTTTGATTTAAATAGCCTTTCTTTTAAGGCCATACCTTGCTTACTATAACCTTATGTCTCAAAAGATTTAATCCTTTTAACATCCTTAACAAGGATAATTCTATTTTTACAATCTATGAAAGAACACGGTCCTTGGAAAACAAAAAACACGAAAATAGCATATGAATCTCCTTGGATACGAGTTGATCATAGTGAGGTGATAAACCCAGGGGGTATTGATGGTACATACAGTACTATACATTTTAAGAACCTTGCAATTGGCATTATAGCTTTAGACGAGGAGATGAACACCTGGATTGTTGGACAATATCGATATCCGTTGCACAAATACACTTGGGAGATTCCAGAAGGTGGCGGAGCACTCAAAGAACCTCCGTTAGAATCTGCCAAAAGGGAATTATTGGAAGAGGTGGGATTAAAGGCCAAAAGGTGGGATTTAATTCAGGAAATGTTATTGAGTAATTCAGCTACGGATGAAGTAGCCTATATTTATTTAGCGAGAGGGTTAGAACAATTTGATCCAGAACCTGAAGAAGATGAAGAAATTGAAATCAAAAAGCTCCCTTTTGATGAATTCTATCAAATGATTCTAGATGGAAAAGTTCTTGACAGTATGTCGGTCGCTGCTGGACTAAAATTAAAATTGATGATAGACAATGGAGATTTGAA
>CAWUXI010000138.1:0-12383 GCA_963926405.1 uncultured Flavobacteriales bacterium | reverse complement strand
TGTCATCACTTCGTAGGAGATTGTGCCCATTTCTTTTGCTAAATCTTCAATTGGTCTTTCTGTTCCAAAAATTATTACTTCGTCCCCTTCTTTACATTCAATTTCGGTAACATTGATCAGCGTCATGTCCATACAAACATTACCTATAACTGAAGCTAATTTTCCGTTTACCAATACATGACCCTTCCCGTTACTCAATCTGCGACTAAATCCATCTGCATAACCAATAGGGATTACCGCAATTTTTAAATCCTTTTCTGCAAAATCACTTCTACTATATCCTATCGAGGAGCCTTTGGGAATGTCTTTTATTTGGGTGATAATTGTTTTTAACCTTCCAACTGGTTGGAGGTTATTTAAAGAAGCCGAGTTGCCATAAACACCAATTCCTAGCCTTACCATATCAAGCTGATGTTCGGGAAAATGTTCTATGCCAGCTGAATTAAGTATGTGCTTTTGAATGGAATAGCCTAAACCTTCCTCTAGTTTGTTTGCGCAGGCTTTAAACAATTCTATTTGGTGATTGGTAAAGTCGTTGTGTTTTGATTTATCACTTCCAGCTAAATGACTAAATATACTTTTTACACGAACTTCAGGTTGACTCATTATAATAGAAATGACATTGTCAATTTCTTCTTCAAGAAACCCGAGACGATTCATTCCTGTGTCCAGTTTAAGGTGAATAGGGAAATTTTTATTTCCTAGATCAATTAGTTTACTTATAAAGCTATCAAGTTGTTTAAAACTAAAAATAGAGGGTTCTAAATCATTTTTTATAATATCGTTAAAAGAACTTCTTTCAGCATTCATAACTAGGATAGGTAATTCGATTCCTTCATTTCGTAAATCTAACCCTTCATCAGTATAAGCTACGCCTAAATAGTCAACATTGTTGTGCTGTAGAACCTGACCTATCTCTTTACTGCCGGCTCCATATCCAAAAGCTTTAACCATTACCAATAACTTAGTTGCTGGATTCAATAAACTTTTGTAAGTTTTAATGTTATGGCTAATTGCATTAAGGTTAATCTCGAGAACTGTTTCATGAGTTTTAGCTTCTAGTAAATGGCCAATTTCTTCAAACCGAAACTCTGATGAGCCTTTAATTAAAATAACTGTATTCTTTACGGTATTTATTTCTAAATCTTTGATGTAATGGTCGGTGCTTTCGTAAAAATACCCGGTCTTAAAAAGACTGCGATGTGTCATTATTTCCTTTCCGATCCCGATAAAATTGTCAATATTCCTTTGATTAACCAATTCAGCGATGTCATTGTATAAATCGCTAGATTTTGTTCTGTCTTGTTTGATGTCAGAAAGAATAAGACACCTTTTCTTAGATTTATCATGACGATCGAGGTAGTCTAGAACAATTCTTAGTGAGGCGATGTCAGCATTATAATTATCTAAAATAATAATATTACCGTCCTTTCCTGTTCTAGTTTCTAACCTAAACGCAATTTGTGGTAATGATATAGTTTTAGAGGTAATAAAGTTTATTTCAATGCCAAATTTTAATAGTAAAGCAACGCATGACCATGAGTTTTGAATTGCAGCTTGGTCAAAAAAGGGTATTTGATATCTCACGTTTAAACCATTCCATCTTGCGTTTATCTTACTGTGATTATCTTCCTTTTCAACATGAATATTCGTAAATTCATTTTTATCATCAGTGTAAATGTATTCACAGTTTTTAAATAGTATTCGCTTTTCATTAATCAGGGCCATCTTACTTTCAAAATTCCCTAGATGAGCAGTTCCAATATTTGTAAGTAAGCCCAATGTTGGCTTTATCATGTCCTCTAATGCTGTCATTTCTCCAGGAAGAGATATTCCGGCTTCAAATATAGCGAGGGTATGCTGCTTGTTCATTTGCAATATCGAAAGCGGAACACCAACCTGTGAGTTATAGCTTTTAGGGCTTCTGATGATATTAAACTGGCTTCTTAAAATGTGATATAGCCATTCTTTTACTATGGTTTTCCCATTGCTTCCTGTTATGCCAATAACGGGTATTTCAAATTTTCTACGGTGGTGAGCAGCTATTTTTTGTAAAGCAATAACGGCATTTTCAACTATGATAATGTTTGCTTCAATAAATTGAAGGTTTTTATTTTTTTTGAAAAACCGGACTTTGTTTATTAATTTTTCTCTTGCTGTCCGCTCTATAATAAAGTTTCTTAACCCCTTTTTGTAAAGTTCAACTAAATATTCATGTCCGTCATTAAAGTCACCTTTAATAGCAATAAATAAGGCGTTGTTTTCATTGAAATGGTTTCGGCTATCAATAAAAAGGGAATTTACCATTGCTTGTGAATCTCCTCTAAAAGTGCCACTTGTAATTGAGGTAATCTCTTCTATTGTATAGTTAAGGTTCATCTTTTCGAAACGAGATTAAAACACTTTCTGCATAATGGCTCGTATTCATCAATTTCTCCTAGTAATACAAGTGCTTCATCCTGCGTTTTTCGATGAGAGTATTGAGCTAAATCTCCACAAACCATGCAAATAGCATGAACTTTAGTGACAAATTCAGCTTTTGATAACAGAGCAGGAATGGGTCCAAATGGCTTTCCGGTAAAGTCCATGTCTAATCCTGCTATTATAACTCTTATCCCTGAATTGGCTAGTTTTTCGCAAACTTCAGGAAGTTCATCGTCGAAGAATTGCGCCTCATCTATACCTACTACATCAACATCATTGGCCAAAAGAAGTATGTTTCCAGATGATGGAACTGGAGTCGAACGAATTGTTGTGCCCACATGACTTACTACATTTTCTTCATCATATCTTATATCAATTGCAGGCTTGAAAATTTCAACTTTCTGTTTGGCAAATTCAGCTCTTTTTAACCTTCGAATTAGCTCCTCTGTTTTGCCAGAGAACATGGATCCACAGACAACTTCTATCCATCCTTTTTTTTGCGTTTTATTTCCTTTTTGCTCTAAGAACACCTTAAAATGATATTTTTTTATAATGAAATACTAGTCTTAGTGTTAATAAGTTCATGTTTGATTAGTATCAAGTTTGACAAATTTATTCAATTTTGCGTAGTAAATCAATTAAAAAAGAAATGAGTCCGAGTAGCGATTACAAAAACCTCAAAGATCTAACAAAATCTCTGTCTAGTGGGATTGATAAATTGGAATCCGGTAAATTAGATTCAAATGAATTGACCTCTTTGTTGGAAGATTCAAGAACACTGCATGAAAGAATTACAGTGCTTCAATATTTAGCGTTTGAGAAAGACGTGAAAGTTAGAGAGGTGAAGAAGCAAAAAAAAGAACCAAAGAAACAGCAAGGTAGCTTTGAATTAAACTTTGGCGATCCAGGAATAATTGAAGATATAAATGTCGAAAACGTTTATGAATCAATAGAAGAGTATTTAGGTGAAGGGACTCCTCCTAATCAAACTAACTTGCTTGATGCCATTGAAGAACGTGCAGAGGATATTGGTCCAGATGAGGACAATAAATATTTAGTTGAGAATAGGAATCTAGAAAACGTAACTTCGATTAATGATACATTTGCAAGTCATGCGCCTGAGAAAACTTTAGCTGATAAATTGAGTAGACAACCTATTAAAGACTTGAATTCTGCTATTGGATTAAACCAGAAGTTTTTATTTATACACGAACTATTTGAGGGAGAGAATGAAAGATATAGTAATGCAGTAAATAAAGTTAACTCGTTTAACACCCGAGCAGAAGCTATAGGTTTTATAGAGAATGAACTCTCTTTTGCTTGGGATAAAGAAAATAGTTCAGTCCTAAATTTTATGGATCTGGTAGAAAGGCGTTTTATGGCATAACAATTGGAAAATTATACTCTATGAGACAAATCCTTTATTTATTTTTATTTGGACTTACTCCTGTCTTATATTCCCAGCAAGATTTTGGATTGAAAGTGGTAAAAGAGCTCTGCTCCAGAGACTACAATGGCAGAGGCTATGTAAATGATGGGCATGTAAAAGCGGCGCATTATATTAATAAACGTTTCGAAGAGTTTGGATTATCAAAATTTAATAATAATTTCTTTCAATATTTTACTATAGAAGCGAATACGTTCCCAGATTCTGTAAGTCTTTACATTGATGGAGATAGGCTCGAAACGGGGATAGATTACTTGGTTAGTCCGGTTTCAGGATCTGCAAAAGGCGCGTTTAATTTGAGGTTTATAAACCGAAACAATATTGTTCAGTTCTTAGAAGATTTAAAAACGAATAATGTTCAGTTTGATGAAAATGCATTTGTTTTAGATGATGCAGGCACTAAAAATAATGATACACTTCAGCTATTTAGAGAGTTAGAGCGGTTTATTGCGCAAAAAGCTCCTGTATTTATAATAAATGATTCTAAATTTACTTGGTCCGTTGGTACAGAACAACTGCCTTTTCCAATTGTAGAAATCAAATCAAAAAGACTTCCTGAAAGAACAAAAAAAGTAAGCTTGAATATTCATAACGTTTTTAAAACAAACATTAAGACACAAAACGTAATTGCTTATGTTGAGGGAAAAAAAAAGAATAAGTTTATTGTTATTTCAGCTCATTATGATCATTTAGGTCAGATGGGTAGTGATGTTTATTTTCCAGGGGCTAATGATAATGCAAGTGGGATAGCTATGCTTCTTTACATGTCCAAATATTTTTCAGAAAACAAACCAAAATATAGTGTAGTTTTCATGGCTTTTGGGGCAGAAGAAGTAGGCATTCTCGGGTCCAAGTATTATGTTGAAAATCCTTTATTTCCATTAAAGGATATCCGATTTGTTCTTAATTGTGATATTATGGGTACCGGAGATGAAGGATTAGCTGTGGTTAACGGGACGGTCCACAAGAAGGAATTTAAAAAATTGGCAATTCTTAATCTAGAAAACAAATACGTTGAAAAAGTCAAGGTGCGGGGGAGAGCTGCAAACAGCGATCACTATTGGTTTTCTCAAAGACAGATTCCTGCTGTGTTTATTTATACCCTGGGAGGCATTACTGCTTATCATGATGTTTTTGATAGGTCAGAGACATTGCCATTAACAAAGTTTAGCGATTTGTCGAAGCTGCTAATAGGTTTTATAAATAGTTTTTAGACCATTTAGTAGAGAAAATGTTGTTGTAGTGCTCTATTTAAATTATTTTTGAAACATCGCTGATTAAATTTCGCGAAAATAAATGATGTTATTTTATGAAAATGTGTAAAGCGTTGTCCATTTTATTAATTGTGTTTTCGGTTGGGTTTTTAAATGCGCAAATAAATCATGAAATTTTAAAAGAACTTAAAGAAGAAGGCTCGTTTAAAATGAAATTTAAAAAAGCTTACACTTTGATGGATAAAGGGAATTTTGAATTCGCTCTTGAAATATGGAAAATGTTGGTTATAGAACAGCCTCAAAATTATAATATTAATTATCAGTTGGGAGAGTGTTATATCCAATTGGGAAAGGACAAATTAAGTGCACTCCAGTATTTAGCTAAAGCAGAAAATAAAATATCGAAGGATTATCAAGATGGAGAATATGATGAAAATGAAGCGCCCATAGAAACCAAATTTTATCTAGGCATTGCTTACCATTTGAATTCCGAGTTTGATAATGCAATTGAAAGGTTTGAGTCTTTTAGGCGCAAAGGGGGTAAGTATCATCAGCTATACGAGGCTGCTGGATTAGCATTGGCTCAATCAGAAAATGCTAAAGACTTGACAATGGACAAGAAAAATTATTTTATTACAAATCTTGGAGAGCCAATAAATAGTGAATTTTCGGATTATAATCCAGCTGTTACGGCAGAAGGAGATATGATTTTTTTCACTTCTAAAAGAGAGTACTTTGACCCAGAGGGATTCTCCAATAAGGGAATAACCAATCCAGAAGACGGTAAACATTATGAAAATGTATTTGTTTCATATAGAAATTTACTTTCTGGGAATTGGAGTAATCCAGAGATAATGAGTTTTTGTAGCCCTTATTCAAATCAAGCATCGATAAGTACTTCACCCGATGGACAGTTTCTGTTTATTAAAATGGAAGTGAAAGATATTGCAAATTTATACCTCTGTGAAAGAGATGGCGAGAAATATTCAGCCCCTGTTTTAATGGTTGCAAATATAAATTCAAAATCTTGGGAGACTGGTGCTACGATTTCAGCTGATGGTGAAACATTTTATTTTGTATCAGATCGCCCTGAAGGATATGGAGGAGGAGATATTTATAGATGTAAACGACTGCCAAATGGAGAATGGGCTTTACCGACCAATTTAGGTTCTTCCATTAATTCTCAATATGACGAAATTTGTCCTTTTATTCATCCTGATGGAAAAACCTTGTTTTTTAGTTCAAATAATAGGGAAAGTATGGGTGGTTTTGATGTGTTTCAATCCTCCAGAGAGTCTGATAGTATATGGAGTAAGCCTAGTAATTTAGGGTATCCTTTAAATACAGTCGATCACGATGTCTCTTTTTCCACAATGGCTGATGGAAAAACTGGGTATTTTTCATCTGAAATGGGCGTTAATGGACTTGGTCATCAAGATATTTATAAAGTCGATTTAGATACTGTTGTAATAGAACAAGTTTCTATACTTAAGGGTTATATCGATATTGAAGATAAAAAGAAATTACCAGGCGGCATCTTTATTACAGTTTCTGATGTCAATTTAGATGGAGATTATCAAGAGTTTCAACCCAACAAACGAACGGGGTCGTACGTCTTTACATTAACTCCCTGTCACGAATATATAGTTCAGTATAAATTGAAGGATGCAGTGTTTAACGAATCTCGGATAAAAGTGCCTTGTAATTCTGGATACCAGGAAATAAAAAAAGTAATAAACCTGGAAGGAATTAAACTAGATAAATAAATTATAATTCTATTTTCTCGTTACTGCTATTAACGAATTGGTATTCTAAAAATTGAAATTTTGTAATACCTCTAACAGTAATCTTTTTCTTGTACTTTAACCACCATTGTCTACTAAGACTCTTAATTCCTTTTTTAATATAAGATTCAACAAAGGGATGAACGTGTAGTTCAAAATCTTTATGTTTTCCTGATTCGATTAAATAACGAAGATTATTTTCGATTTCATCGATTAAAAGAATAGAAGCTTGAACTTCTCCTGAACCATTACAGGAAGGACATGTTTCAGCTGTTTTAATATCTGTTTCAGGTCGAACTCTTTGACGCGTCAATTCAATAACACCAAACTTACTTGGCGGTGCAATATTGTGCTTCGCGCGATCGTCTTGCATTGCATCTCTTAAGGCTTCAACAAGATTTTTATTGTTTACCTTTTCATGCATGTCGATAAAATCAATAGCAATAATTCCACCCATATCTCTGAGGCGAAGAATTCTAGCTATTTCATTTACTACTTCCATGTTAGTTTCCGTAGCATTGTGTTCCTGGCTTTGACCAGTTGATTTTCTATTACCACTATTAACATCAATAACATGCATAGCCTCAGTATGCTCAATTATTAGATAAGCACCAGACGGTAACGATACCTTTTTACCAAAAGAAGCTTTAATCTGCTTATTAATCCCAAACTGTTCAAAAATACCATCTTTTCCTTTGTAGTGTTTAACTATAGATTCCTTTTCAGGGGAAATGGTTTTCACATAATCACGAATCTCTTCATATACAACTTCGTCATTAACGTGAATGTTCGTAAATTTTGATGAGAGCATATCCCTTAAAACAGTCGAAGTACGATTTAGCTCTCCAAGAACTTTTTTAGGAGTGGTTAAACCACCCTTTAAATTATTGTAAAGCTTTTCCCATTTAGAAACTAAATCTCTTAAGTCTTGATCTAGTTCGGCGACTTTTTTATTTTGGGCCACCGTTCTAATGATTACGCCGAAATTCTTCGGGCGAATACTAGAAAGCAATCTTTTTAATCGTTCTCTTTCTTCAGGATCTTTGATCTTTTGAGAAATTGAAATTTTAGTTGAAAAAGGCACCAAAACAACAAACCTTCCAGCTAAAGTTACTTCGGCAGTTAGCCTAGGTCCTTTTGAGGAGATTGGTTCTTTCGCAATTTGGACTGCTATTAGTTGACTTGATGAAAGTATATCTTTAATTTTTCCGTGCTTGTCAATGTCAACTTCAATTTTACTAGAAGCTAAACTTGCACTTGGCTGGTTCCCTTTTAGCGTTTTTTGAATATAGCCATTCATAGACCTGTATTGAGGCCCTAAGTCAAGGTAATGTAAAAACGCATCCTTTTCATACCCTACGTTTACAAACGCAGCATTAAGACTAGGAATAACTTTACGTACTTTACCTACATACACATCTCCAACACTAAAGTCGTTATCGTGCTTTTCTTTGTGAAGTTCAATTAATTGTTTGTTCTTCAAAAGCGCAAGAACAACCTCAGTGGAAGTAGAATTTATTATTAATTCGTAATTCACTAAGGTTCTTTTTACTGTAAAAATCT
The DNA here is from genome assembly GCA_963926405.1 of uncultured Flavobacteriales bacterium. Lineage (GTDB taxonomy): Bacteria > Bacteroidota > Bacteroidia > Flavobacteriales_D > Parvicellaceae > CALSMU01. Next base: position 3,951 of record CAWUXI010000138.1, on the reverse strand, counting down.
GATTGTCAAAAATCTAATATAAGATACAAATATGAAGTATCCATATACGCGAATATATATTACCGAAATGTAGTAAATTCAGCAATATACAAACTAACAAATTTTAATTGTTAGTTATTTTTTCTTCTTGTGACGATTCTTTCTAAGACGTTTTTTACGCTTGTGAGTCGACATCTTATGTCTCTTTCTTTTTTTACCGCTTGGCATAATCTATATTGTTTAATCTATTAATACTCTTATTACTTTATAGTAACCTTAGATTTCACACTTTCAACAAAAGTTTTAGCAGGCTTAAAAGCTGGTATATTATGCGCTGGAATAATAATCGTGGTGTTTTTCGATATGTTTCTTCCTGTTTTTTCTGCTCTTTCTTTTACAATAAAGCTTCCAAATCCTCTTAAATACACATTTTCTCCTGCTTCTAAAGATGCTTTTATCGTTGTCATTAATGCTTCTACAGTTGCCTGTACGGCAATTTTTTCAACTCCTGTTTTGTCCGAAATGTCGGTTACAATATCTGCTTTGGTCATAGCTCTTATTTTAAATTAATTCAGTTAATTAGGTTTTTTTAGTAGGGGCACAAATATAATTGTATTTGCACAACTCTGAAACAAATATGAGTTTTTTTACTTAATTTGTGTTCAATTTTTCGACCAAATGCACTTTTCAGACATATTAATTAATTGGTATTCAAAAAATAAGCGAGAATTACCTTGGAGAATTACAACCAATCCATACCACGTTTGGTTGTCTGAAATAATACTTCAACAGACTAGAGTTTCCCAAGGTTTAAGCTATTATAATAAGTTTATCAAGAATTACCCAAAGATTGAAGATTTGGCAAAGGAAAGTGAAGATAATGTGTTGAAGTTATGGCAGGGTTTAGGCTATTATTCAAGAGCTCGAAACCTTCATGCGACTGCAAAAATTGTTTCGTATGAGTGCAATGGCGTTTTCCCCGCAACTTATGATGAAATTATTAAATTGAAAGGTGTTGGAGCATACACGGCTGCAGCGGTCTCTTCTTTTTGTTATGGAGAGAAGAAGGCTGTTGTTGATGGAAACGTTTATAGAGTGCTATCTAGATATTTTGGTGTTAATACCCCAATAGATTCTACTATTGGGAAAAAAGAATTTCAAGAATTGGCGCAAGAATGCTTAAGTAGTGAAAATCCTGGAGAACATAATCAAGCGATTATGGAGTTTGGAGCTTTGCAGTGTATTCCAAGCCCAAATTGTGAAGCTTGTCCATTGAGTGAAACTTGTTTTGCTTATGTGAACTCTATGGTTAAAGATTTGCCAGTGAAATCGAAAAAAATAAAAGTAAGAGATCGATATTTTAATTTTTTTGTTATCAGTGATCATGATAGTTTTTATATCCAAAAACGAGAGTCCAAAGATATTTGGCAAAGCTTGTATCAATTCCCACTAAAAGAGTCGGAAAAGGAAATCTTATCACCTTTAGATCTGCATCAAGCAATTCTGAATCATGCAGTATTTTTCCAAGTAAGTGAGCAGTTTAAACATTTACTGAGTCATCAACGTATTTATGCAAAATTCTGGGAGTTTCATCTAGTTGAAATGCCTGCGCTAAATGGATTTATAAAGATTAAAAAAAGAGATATACAAGAGTTTGCTATCCCGCGATTAATAGAGAAGTATTTAGAATCTGTAAAAAATTAAAGTTGCACTTGTTGCGTAATCAAGAAAATAACTATCTTTACTTTATAACGTATATTTTCATTAAATAAATAGAGGTGTCTAATGGCAGGAAGTATCAATAAAGTGATTTTAATAGGCAACTTAGGCAAGGATCCTGAAGTTAGACATCTAGAAAGTGGAGTTGCAGTTTGTAATTTCTCAATTGCAACTGGGGAGTCTTTTAAGGACAAGAATTCGGGTGAAAAGGTAACGCATACAGAATGGCATAATATTGTGCTGTGGAGAGGATTAGCAGAGGTTGCTGAAAAATATTTAAAAAAAGGAGCGAAAATTTATATTGAAGGTAAATTACGAACGCGTTCTTGGCAAGACCAAGAAGGAAATACTAGATATATCACAGAGGTTTTAGGAGATAATATGACTATGTTAGGAAAGGCAGGTGAAGCGAGTTCTTTACCTGAACCTCCGTCTCAAACATTTGCACCTCCTAAAAAGGAAGAAACACCATTAGGTGATGAATTTTCTAATGCAGACGCTGATAATGACGATTTACCCTTTTAATAGATTTAAATAAGAGCAATTGGAAACAGTGCAGATTGTGCCTGGAAAGGCGATGTTATTTGTGTCACAGGCACCTTCGTTAAGCATCTTAATAGTATTAGCTTTTGTTATGCTATTATTGATAATCTTTTCGGCACTTATTTCAGGCTCTGAAGTGGCTTATTTTTCTTTAGACGCAAAGAAAAGAGATGTGTTGAGTTCGGAAAAAACAACTAGTGGAAATCGTGTAATCAATCTGCTAGGAACACCTAAAAAATTATTAGCAACGATATTAATTGCAAATAATTTTATTAACGTCTCCATTGTGATGGTTTCTTATTATTTTACTAAAGGTGTTTTTGCTGGTTCTGTCTTACCAGAATTGGCTATGTTTCTTATAAACGCTATTGGTGCTACTTTTGTTATTTTGTTATTCGGAGAGGTGATACCTAAAGTTTATGCAACTAAACATAGCGTCTCTTTTTCGAAATTTATGAGTTCTCCAATTTCATTTTTATCAATGATGTTTTCCCCTTTTAGTAATTTACTTGTATCGAGTACAAGTGTTATAGATCGACGTTTTAAGAAAAAAGTAGACAATATATCCATGGATGACTTGGAACATGCTTATGACCTTACGAAAGAATCAGTGGAAACAGCAGAAGAGAAGAAAATTTTGGAAGGAATTGTGAAATTTGGTCAAACAGATGCTAAGCAAATTATGACTTCTAGACTTGACATGATTGCCTTAGATCAAGAAATGTCTTTTGATGAATTAAGGCAGACTATTTTAGAAGGTCGCTATTCGCGGTTGCCTGTTTATTCCGAAAGTGTGGATAGTATTAAAGGTATTCTTTATGTAAAAGATTTATTGATCTTTTTGGACTCTGAGGAGGACATAAATTGGGTAAAGTTGATTAGAGAGCCTAAATTTATTCCAGAAAATAAAAAACTGGATGACCTATTAAAAGAGTTTCAGACGGAGAAAACGCATATAGCAGTGGTAGTTGATGAATATGGCGGAACTTCTGGAATCGTATCTCTAGAAGATGTTCTTGAAGAAATAGTTGGAGATATTACTGATGAGTTCGATGAAGATAATTTAATCTATTCGAAATTAGATGACAATAACTATGTCTTTGAAGGTAAAACCCCATTAATGGATATGTATCGAGTTATGGGGATTGATGGGGATGAATTTGAAGTTAAAAAGGGTGAATCTGATACCATTGCTGGGTTTTGTCTAGAACTGGCTGGTAAGATATTATTGAAAAATGAAAAAATAGGTTTTGAGAAATATACGTTTACAATAGAAGCTGCTGATAAAAGAAGAATAAAACAGGTGAAGGTGACTATAAACAAAGCTGATGCACCAGAAGAGAACGTATGAAAAGGCTATTGATTTATATGCTTGTTTTAGTTACCGTGACTTTGGGTTGTGACTATGAAGAAAATGTTATTCCAAAGCCAAAAAGTTATTTTCGAATTGATTTCCCTGCAAAAGAATATCAAGAAAATATAGAAAAGTGCAATTCACGTTTTGAAATTCCGACATATGCCTATATTCAAAATAAAAAAGGACCGCGTGAAGAAGTGTGCTTTCAAAACATTGTCTTTCCGTATTACAAAGCTTCCATCTACTGTACTTATTTAAAATTAGATTCTAATTTGTTCGAACATACGGAGGAGTATCGTAATAAAGCATTTGAACATCAATCTCGTGCTCAGGCTATTGATGAGAAATTATTT
>CAWUXI010000137.1:0-30922 GCA_963926405.1 uncultured Flavobacteriales bacterium | reverse complement strand
GCTAAAAGAAATGGTTTCACATATCCCCAGCATGCTTAATAAATCTCCTTTTGATTCATCATGGTATGAAATGCTAAAATCATCTAGTTTATAAGGCACAACACCTAAAATGTCATAGGTCTCTTCCATAAAGTACCGGTAACCATAAAAAGCTCCTATTTGATTCCAATGTGTGTCAAGTTTTCGGTAGAGTTTAGTTTTCTTCTTTTCTTCCATAAATTTACTTCTAACTGTAATAAATGGGATGCTAGATTTGGATGAATGGAGAAAGTTTAGAATCTGGTCTGTTTTGCTAATGGTGTCTTTTATTTGCGCTTGCATTGTCAATGGGACATGCTCAGGATAGATTGTGCTCTTATTTGGCCATACCGCCATTATGTATTTTATCCCTTTACTTTCCAGATTTATTTTACGGTTTTCCCATACCGCAACCAGGGAGTCTAGCTCCTTATTTGTGAGTAAATTTTGATGCGTGTAACTACTAAATATTGCCTCTTCTATTTTATTATAAAATAGCCAGCCAGATTTTCCGAACTTAACATTTTGGGGATGAATAGATGATTTGAATAGGTTTACTTTAATCGAACTTCCATAGCTAATCATAGCATTTCTCAATCCAAAATTATCTTCAAAGTAGTTGTCATAGTCATCGATAAATTTTTCAGAAAAGGAAAAGGATGGCAAGGAATTTAATTCCCTTTTTTCACAATTTTCAACTAATTTGACATCGAAAAGAGCCAATAGTGAAGGTATAGTTAATGTTAATAACGTGAGCCCAATAAAAATATTTTGTATCGTTCCTTTCATCTCTAAAACCTATAATAAATAAAAGGATTATAACTGGATTGCGCTAACTCCATAATAGAAAAAAGTAATAATGTGAAGTGAAAACCGTAGGTTGAAATTAGCTGAATAGATTCAAACTTTTCGGAATTAAATTTTTGTGAAATTACCCTTCGAAAGGGTGTTGCAAAAATTATTGATAGGCATAAAACAAACACAAAATAATTATTTACATAGATAAATGGGGTATGGTTTCCATTCATTGTTGGTGTAAATAAATGTTGCAAATAAACAATTGCATCATTAAATGTTTCTGCCCTAAAAAATACCCAGCCGACAATTACTACGATAAGCACATAAAAATGTTTTATAATGTTGGGAAGCTTTTCAATTAATGATCTTTTCGTTTTTTCAAGTATTAAAAAAGCGCCATGAAATAATCCCCAAAAAATGAAATTATAACTTGCTCCATGCCAAAACCCTGTTATAAAAAAAACAATAAGAAGATTTCGATATGTTAAAACCGCTCCTTTTCTGCTTCCTCCTAATGGAATGTATAAGTAATCTTTAAACCATGTGGATAAAGAAATGTGCCATCTTCTCCAAAACTCTCTAATTGACTTGGAGATATAGGGATAATTAAAGTTTTCTTTAAAATTAAATCCGAGCATTTTTCCAAGACCAATTGCCATGTCAGAATAACCTGAAAAATCGAAGTAAATTTGTAAGGTATAACAAATAATGCCCAGCCATGCTACCGAAGTTGGCAAGTCTGTAGGGACTATGTCAAATGTTTGATCTGCAATTAATGCCAATGAATTTGCAATGATTACTTTTTTTGCAAGCCCTCGAATAAAACGGACTAATCCCTCTGCAAAAAGGTTTCTAGTGATAATTCTGTTTTTTAACTCTGAAGCAATAGCGTGATATCGAATAATTGGACCTGCAATTAATTGAGGGAAAAAAGAAATATATAAACCCAAATGGATGATGTTTTTTTGGCAATCAACTTCTTTTCTATAAAGGTCAATTAAATAGGATATACCTTGAAAGGTGAAAAAAGAAATACCGATTGGTAGAATAATTTCAGAATCTTCAAAGGATGACTTAAACCCAAAGTAAGATATGTTATCAATAAAAAAGTCAAAATATTTATAGTAAAAAAGAAAAGATAGATTTGCTATTATAGCTAAAGTTAATAGTGGTTTTACAGGCCGGTCTTGTTTTTGTAAATAAGACATTCCAATGCCAGAAATGTAATTGATTACTATTGAGCATAGCATTATAATTGTTAGTGTTTTTTCTCCCCAGAAGTAGAAAAATAAACTCCCAATAAATAGAAATGTATTTCTATATTTTTGATTCAATAGAAAATTTCCCAAAATAATAATGGGAAGAAACAGAAACAAAAATATTGTTGAACTAAAAACCATGTTGGTCTCTCAATATGAAGATTATTTGATGGATTTTATTTATTTCAAATGTACAGATATTTTTTACGTAACAAATATGCTCCGTTATAACAATAAAAAGATTCTTATTTAGTTTGTAACTTGCGCCATCTTGAAAAAGCTTTTGACCATATTATTCCTGCTAAGTTCAGTCCTACTAAATGGTCAAGATTTTGGAGTTGGGAGTTGGCGAGAACATTTACCCTACAACAAGGTAGTTTCGATAGCTAAAGTTGGTTCTAAAACCTATGCGGCAACGGAGTTTTCGTTGTACAGCATAGATGAAGAAGAAAACATAGAACGGCTGAATAAAATAAACTCGATCTCTGATTTGTCCATTAAAATAATTCAAGAAAACAAGTCTCAAAATGCATTGGTTATTGGATATGAATCTGGAAATATAGATATCATTAAAAATGATAATGTAGTTAACCTTTCTTCTATTGTTATAAGTAATATTGTTGGAGATAAAGCGATATATGGGATGCATAATGATGCACAATTTACCTATTTAGCTTGTGGTTTTGGAATAGTGGTTTTGGACGTTAAAAAGGAAGAGATAAAAGACACTTATATAATAGGAAGTGGTGGAGCTCAATTGAAAATTAATGATATTACTATAGATGATACGTATATATATGCTGCGACTGATGATGGTATATATATAGCGAACAAAACCAGTCCATTTTTGTCGGATTTTACCGTATGGTCAAAAGATAATTCCATCCCTAATAATAATGGCGAATTTTCAATAATTCATTTATTTAATAATACTGTTTATACAAATCTTTTAGTAAATGGTGTTCAGAACGATACTATCTATTATTACAATGGATCTTGGAATGCAGTTACAGAAGCTTTTGGACAAGATTATTATTCGATTGAAGACAAAGATAATGATATTGTTACCGCGAATAGTGCGGGTTTAAATGTAATAAATTCTTCCAATCAAATAATAGAAAGTTATTCATATTACAAGGGCTCTGTTGGCATTTATCCAAGTCAAGTAATTTGGGATGGAAATTATTTTTGGGTTGGTGATCGTCAAACTGGAGCTACAAAAATGCTGAATGATTGGGTCGTAACTCACTACGTTGTCTCTGGCCCATTTAGTAACGATGTTTTTCAAATGTCCTTTTTGAATGACTTATTATGGGTTGCAACTGGGAGAGTTGATGGTACAAACTGGAATGCAAACTATAACAAACGAGGGATGTATGTTTATGACCAATATGATTGGGATATGGTGAATGAAATGACAGACCCCGCTATGCAAATTACGGATACACTTTTCGATTTTGTTCAAGTCACAATAGATCCTAAGGATGAGAACCATGTGTTTGCGAGTTCATTCCAGGGTGGTATTGTTGAGATTCAAGACAAATCTGTTGTAAGTCACTTTACATTTTATAATTCATCGTTGCAAACTTCTATAAGTCATTCGGGTGATGCTGTAAAAGTTGCCGGGAGTGCTTTTGATAAGGATGGGAATTTTTGGGTAGTAAATTCATTTGTTAATGAGCCTCTATCTGTTTACACAGAGGAAGGAACATGGATGTCCTTTAATTGTGGGTCAGCATCAAGTAATATGGTATGTACAGATATAATTATAGACAAAAACTATAATTATATCTGGATGGCGGTTAAAAATGTAGGGCTGTTGGTTTACGACTTTAATGACACGCCATTGGATAATACGGATGACCAATATAAACTGCTAGTTAGTGGTGAAGGAAATGGAGATTTACCTTCGAAAGTAATTAATACTATAGTTGAAGATAAAGATGGTGAAATCTGGATTGGGACAGAAGCTGGTCCCGCAGTATTGTATAATGCTTCCGCAATATTTGGTGGTGGAGATTTTGATGTGCAGCAGGTTTTGATTGAGCAAGATGGCGTAATTCAATTACTCTTAGAGACACAGAATGTTATTGAAATTGTTGTTGATGGTGGTGATAGAAAGTGGTTTGGAACAGATGGAGGAGGCTTGTTTTTAATGTCAGCTGACGGAACTAAGTTGATTCATGACTTTAATGAAGATAATAGTCCTTTGTTTTCGAACAATATTCTTGCATTAGCTATGAATGATAACACTGGAGAATTGTATATCGGAACGGACAAAGGGATTATGGGCTATAAAGGAGAAGCTACAGAGGGGTCTGATAATTTGGATGATTTATATGCTTATCCAAATCCAGTTCGACCAGAGTATACAGGTGTAATTTCCATAAAAGGTTTTATGGATGAATCGGATGTTAAAATATCGGACGCATCTGGAAATCTTGTTTATGCAACAGTTTCAAAAGGTGGTCAAGCTATTTGGAATGGAAATAACTTACAAGGAGAAAGAGTGAAGTCAGGAATTTATTATTGTTTTGCAGTAAGCAGAACTAATACACAGAAGGGTTTTGCGAAAGCAGCAACAAAGATTTTATTTATTAATTGACAAATAATCGGTTACTTTTTAATGTTATTCTGTTGATAGAATAAAACCCTATCTATTTCCTCCTTCCATTAATAAACCTATTTTCGTTTTAAATGAATTATTTAGATATAATATTTATAGTTCCATTAATTTGGGCAGGGTTTAGAGGCTTCAAAAAAGGCTTTATAATAGAGGTTTCGACGCTTATTGCTTTTGGCTTAGGAATATGGGGTGGTATTCACTTTTCTGATTTTGTTGCTGCATTATTTGCAGATAGTATAGAATCTAAATATGTCCCTCTGGCGTCATTTACTATTACTTTTATTCTGATAGTAGCAACAGTTTTCGTTTTAGGAAAAATGCTAGAAAAAGCTGTGAATTTTGCGCAATTAAAGTTCGTGAATAAAGCGACAGGAGCTGTCTTTGGTATTGCAAAGATTGTTTTGATAATAAGCGTATTATTGGTAATTATTAATTCATTTGACCAAAAAGCGAATATTGTCCCTAAAGATTTAAAAGAAAACTCATTGTTATATCAGCCATTATCAGATGTCTCCTTAATGGTTATACCGGCTCTGAACAACAGCGGAATATTTAATGATAGTGTTATTAGCCCTTCGCCGGATTCTTCAACTATTACTTATGATCAAGAAGCTAACACGATTATGTGAAATATAATGGTAATAAGAAATAATGGTATACGTCGAGTATCTTCCGTGTTAAAACTAGCGTCTTAAAATTAAAATTTTGTTACTTTTGGTTTCCAATGCAATTTAAGAATGTAATAGCTCACAAAGCTGAAAAAAAACACTTGATTCATACTGTTCAAGAGAATAGAATAAGCCATGCGCAAATGTTTCTTGGTCCTGCGGGGAGCGGAACAGTTCCTTTAGCCATTGCATATGCTCAATATGTTTTATGTCAAAATAAACAAGAAAATGATTCTTGTGGCGATTGTGCTTCCTGTGCTAAAATTCAAAAGCATAATCATCCTGATTTACATTTCTCTTTTCCAGTTCACCACTCTAAAGAAAAGCATATTGATACATCGGACCATGTGATAGGAGATTGGCGAGAAATTTTAGATGAAAATCCATATTTTGGAATAGATGACTGGAATGTAAAGCTCGGAAATGAGAACAAACAAGGTCTTATTGGGGTTAAGGAAAGCCAAAATATTGTTTCCAAAATTAGTCTAAAGTCTTTTGAAGGAGGATATAAAATACTAATAATGTGGTTGCCGGAATTAATGAATGGTCCAGCATCTAATAAATTATTGAAATTTATTGAAGAACCACCTGATAAAACTCTTTTCCTATTGGTAGCAGAAGATCAAGAGCAAATTATCACAACGATTCGATCTAGAACACAAATAGTTAAGTTACCAAGACTAAAGGAGAAAGAAATTGCCACTTATTTAGAGACCGAAAAAGGAATTCCAGCAAACGAGAGTATTATAATAGCTCATTTAGCAGAAGGAGATGTAGGAAAAGCAGTTCATTTAATTTCTGAACAAACGGAAGCTAACTTCAATTTTGAAAACTTTGTTAATTGGATGCGATTATGTTATCAAAGAAATATTGCTAAATCAATTGATTGGGTGGATCTGATTGCTGCATCGGGTAGGGAAAATCAGAAGAGTTTTTTAATATTCTGCTTAAATATGTTTCGGCAGTGCATTGTAGGTCACTATTCGGGAAGTGAATTGGTTGTTCTTACGGATGAACAAAATGCTTTTTTATATAAATTTTCTCCCTTTATCAATAGTGAAAATATTGTTGAGCTAACAGAAGTATTCAATGCGGGGCATTATCACATTGAAAGAAATGCAAATGCTAAAATTCTATTTCTTGACTTATCAATAAAAACATTTTCATTACTTCAGAAAAAGTAATCTTTTACATCCATAAAATTTGATAACTTTGTATTAGAAATTGAAAGAGGGAAGGAAGGCCAAAACTTGAATTTAAACAAGAATTTATGTTCAATGTTTATTGACATTGAATGCCAATGTATAAGCTAAACTTTACTATAAGCTAAAAGAAGACTATGGGATGCACATCATGCGGAAATAAAATAGACGGTGTCCCTAACGGGTGCAAAAGCAATGGTAATTGCGCTACTGGAGGCTGTGAGAAAATGTCGGTGTTTAATTGGTTAAACGACATTGAACCTCCTGCTGGACATAAACCATTTGACTGTATAGAAGTAAGTTTTAAAAATGGTCGTAAAGAGTTTTTTAAAACCAAAGAAGGCGTGAGCGTTTATACAGGTGATACTATAGCAGTGGAGGCTAGCCCAGGTTACGACGTTGGAACAGTAACGCTTACGGGAGAGCTAGTTAAGCATCAAATGAATAGAAAAGGGGTAAACTATAACTCAAAGGAGCTGAAGTCGGTTTATAGAAAAGCAAGTGAATCAGATTTAGAGAAGTGGAAAGAAGGAAGAGATTTGGAGAATGAAACGATGCATCAAGCACGTAAAATGGCTTTAAAATTAGGCTTACGAATGAAGCTTGGTGATGTAGAATTTCAAGCAGACAAATCCAAAGCTGTTTTTTATTACACCGCAGAAGAAAGAGTTGATTTTAGAGAATTAATCAAAGTGATGGCAGATTCTTTTAAGGTAAGAATCGAAATGCGTCAAATTGGGTCAAGACAAGAAGCTGGAAGGCTAGGGGGAATTGGTTCCTGCGGAAGAGAGTTGTGTTGTTCAACATGGTTGACTGATTTTAGGTCTGTGTCTACTGGTGCGGCTCGTTATCAGCAGTTATCTCTAAATCCAGAGAAATTGGCGGGACAGTGTGGGAAGTTGAAATGTTGTTTAAATTTTGAACTGGATCAATACATGGAGGCGTTAAAATCATATCCAAGTACTAACACTTTATTAGAAACAAAAGAAGGGAAAGCAAATCACATTAAAACAGATGTTTTTAAGCGATTGATGTACTATTTTGTTTCTAAGGATGGAAAAAATAGCATTGTGCCTTTGAGTGTAGAGCGTGTTTTTGAAGTTATCGAGTTGAACAAGAAAGGTGAAATCCCTCATAAATTAGCAGATTTTATTGATTTTGTAGAGGAAGAGGCAAAGCCAGATTATTCTAATGTTGTTGGTCAAGATGAATTAACTCGTTTTGATAAGGTTTTTAATAAGCAAAAGAAAAATTCGAAAAGCTCGAATAATAGAAATTCTAACAAGAATAATCGCAATAAAAACCGTAATAATAATTTCAGAAATAATCAGAATAACCAAAACAAACCGGATCAGCCAAAAAGTGAATAAGTCCTTTTTCATACTCGTAATTTGCTGTTTTTTAGTTTCTTGCGGTGACTCTGACATTGTATATCAGAGCAGTAAAGTGATTGAAAATAGCAAGTGGAGTAAAAATGAGGGTGTCAGCTTTGATTTTGACATTAATGACACCTCTGAGTTTTATGATTTTTACTTCAACCTGCGTACGACAAATCTATATGAATGGTCAAACTTGTATATGTTTGTTGAAATAGGCTCACCTGAAGACAAATTTAATATAGATACAGTTGAATTTTCATTAGCTAATTCTGTTGGAGAATGGACAGGAGTAAGTTCAGGAAGCATTATAAATAACAAAATATTATTCATTAGTAAAAAACGATTTCCATTACAGGGAACATATAAGCTAACTTTTAACCAAGCTATGCGTCAAGATGATTTGACAGAAGTTCTGGACGTAGGAATTATTATAAAAAAGGCTGAGTTGAAGTAAGCTTTAGTCTTTATAATTATTTTCTTCTAGTCGCTTCTTAATTTCTTCGATATGCACAAGTTTTTTAGCTTGTCTAAGTTTTATTGCTGACTTAGTAAAGTATTTGTGCTGAGTCAAAAATTTCACTTGAATCTCATCCCACATTCTATCACTTTTAATTTTCCCATGGTCCCGTAATTCCCGTCTCAAATTATCTGCAATATAATGAAAATCATCCCGCCCAAGGTAATCTAAATCTGCATCACAAATGATCTCTTCCAACTTTGTTGTTGGGCTATGTGGAATTATAGTCGCATAAATCATTTTCTTTACCTCGTTAACTTGCTCTTGAGTATATCCGTATTTTGGTAGAATTTCTGCGGCCATTTTTGCTCCAACAGGTTCATTTTTGTCATATTGATCTACAAAGCCTGCATCATGATAAGTTGCTGCTGATTTTAACACAAATATCCCATCATCCAAAATTCCTTCCATAATAGCTAGACGTTCAGCAGCTTCTACAACATCTAGTGTGTGATGAATTCCATGGTAATGTAAATTCGGAGAGAGTTTAGCCTCAAGAATTCTCATAATATGCCTCTCTGCCTTGCGGTAGTTTATACTGCTATAAAGATGTAGGTTGACGTAGTCTTTAAATTTCTGGTTGGGAATATGTCCCTCATCATCTTCAGATAGGTGTGGTTTAATTCTTTCGACAAAATACATGTCAATTTCACCTTTGTTTTTGGCTGGGACCTTACCGCGGTATATACAGTCAAAATATGGACGAATTAATTCAAAGGTAGATCCTGAAACATTTACTTTATCTGCCTCTCCACTCATCTCCATTCGATTTGCAACATTAACTGTGTTACCCCATATGTCATATGCGATTCGTTTTGTTCCAATGACACCCGCAATCACATCTCCTGTGTGCAATCCTAATCTTAAGTGCCACATTGTGGCATCTTCCCCATCTTCTTTTTTTGTTCTATCTCTGTTGACCTTCATAAAAGCCTGAATCTCAAGTGCTGCTAATACAGAGTTAATAGGGTTTTCTTTATCTCTTAGTGGAACACCACCAGCCGCCATATAAGCGTCGCCAATAGTTTTAATTTTCTCGATTTGGTGTTTTTCAATAATTTTATCAAACTCTCCAAACAGATTATCTAACTTTATAACTAATTCACTTGGTTTTATAGTTTCGGCAATTTTGGTAAAACCCTGAATATCTGTAAACATTACTGTCACCAACCTATAATATCTAGTTTGGGCCTTACCTTTATTCTTTAGTTCTTCAGCAGTTTCTGCTGGAAGTATATTTGCTAATAATTTATCAGCTTTGTCTTTCTCAATTTCTAGAGCAGCTTTTTGAAGTTCCATTTGCTCTTTTTGTTGTGTAATTTGTTTAGTTCTTTTTTCAACTAGAAATGCTAGTTTCCTTTTTTGAGATTTCATGGCCTGCATTCTAACAATATAAAAACCATATATTAGCAATAAACCAAAGCCAATCCCAATAGACGTAAACCACCATGTTTTCCAGAAAGGAGGTGTAATAATGATGTCTAGAACTGCTGGAGATTCACTCCAGATTCCATCACTGTTCGCTGCCCAAATTTTAAGTGTGTATTCTCCAGGAGATAAATTTGAGTAGTTAATTTGTTGAAGGTCTCCTAGCTCAATCGGCTCATTGTCTGCTCCTTCAAGAAAGACTTTATATTTATTTCCTTTAGGAAAAGTGTAATGAAGTGCGGCAAATTTAAAAGTAAGATTATTTTGAGTACTTTTTAATTGAAGTTTTTTAATAAAAGATACTTCCGGAATAGTGTCTATTACATTTTCAATTGGGATATTAAAAAGAAGTATATCTGTTAAGACCACTCGTGGGGGAATCGTATTGGTTTTTATGTCCTCTGGGTAAAAAGCGTTAAACCCATTGATTCCTCCAAACAATAACTTTCCTGAATTACTTCTAAAGTATGCTCCATTATTGAATTCATTACTCTGTAAACCATCATTTTCATGATAATTTTGAAATGTGCTAGTCCCAATATCAAATTTTGATAATCCAAAGTTAGTACTTACCCATAGGGTGTTTTCTGATCCCTCCAATACCCCATAAATAGAATTATTTGATAATCCATTCTCTTCTGTATAGCTTGAGAATGTAGAGGTTGTAGAATTAAACTTATTTAAGCCACCTCCGTAGGTTCCAAACCACATATTGTTATCGTTGTCCTCCCAAATTGATAAAATGGTATTATTGCTTATTGACGTTGAGCTGCGTGGATTATTTTTATAATTAATGAATGAATACTTTTCTTTAGAATTTTTAAAAGACCTTTTTATTTTAGTGACACCACCTCCAACAAAACCTAACCACAAGTCATTTCGAGAATCGGAATAAACGACTCTACATTCTTCTTTTGGCATAGCAGAAGAATTTTCATGAGAGAAGAACTTATAATTCAACGTCGATAAATTAATTTCAGCAATTCCTTCTCTGCAAGCAATCCATAAAGTAGTGTCATTTTCAATATGTAAGTTATAGACTCGGTCGTCATCTTGTTCCGTAATTTGATCTCTAAATGGAATTTTTTTAAACTCTCCCGTAGAAAAATCAGCAGAAGTTTCCAAAATGTATAGACCTCCTGCAGCACCTGCCCATATTCTTCCTAGAGTATCTCTTGTAATGCTATATACGTTATTGTTGTTTGGTTCGTTTATGTTGTCCGTCTTGTATAGGTAATGATTGTATTGGTTTTGTGTATGGTTTATTCTAGAAATACCTTTTCTAGTTCCAACCCAGATGATTTCATCATCCCCTTCATAAATTGACCATACGTTTTTCTCGTTTAAACTATTTTCATCTCCATATTTATATGTATAATGCTGAAATCCTAGTTTGATTGGATCAAAGTGAGCAAGTCCATCCTGTGTTCCAATCCAAACAGATCCTGTTCTGTCTGATAAAATAGAGTTTACTATATTGCTAGGAATTGATGTTCGGTCATAATCGTTGTTTTCATAGTGGTTAATTATAGTGTCACCATTTTCGATATTTATTCTGAAGAGTCCATTCCCTTGAGACCCAAACCATAATTCATTTTCTGAAGCTTGAAAAATTGCTGAAACTACATTGAAACGACTATGTTGGGTTCCATTATGATTTTTAACGGCAGTAAACGATAGTTCATTATCGCTCATTGTCGCTATATTTAACCCGTTATTAGTCCCGATTAAAACTTTTTCGTTAAACCCTTTTGTTATTGTTAGGATATTGTTGTCAGATATCGATAATGGGGAATTAAGTTCGTTTTTATAATGAATAATTAGGGAAGTTTTTTTATTTAATAGACACAATCCTCCGCCTTCAGTTCCAATCCAGACATACTTTTTATCTAGGAAAAGAGATGTGGTTTTATTTGTTTGCAATCCATTCTTAGATCGGTATTGTCTTTCTCTATTCTCATTTGGAAAGTAGTGCACTACACCGTTTTTCGCAGTTGCAATCCATAAAGAACCATCAGTATCTTCTTTAATATCTTTAATGTTTCCAGATTCTAGTGCTTCAGATGTCTGAATAGTGCCAAATTGTTTTGTTTCGGGATTGTAATAGTTAAGACCTCCGTTTTGGGTTCCAATCCATATAATGCCTTTACTATCTTGGTATAAGGCATTTATATAAGAATTTGTAAGGCTATTTTCGGAATCTAATCCTTGCTTGTAAATTTTAAAATGATGTCCATCAAAACGATTAAGTCCTGCTTGGGTTCCCGTCCAAATGTAGCCTTGCTTGTCCTGCAAGATGCAGTTTACAGTACTTTGAGAAAGTCCATCTTTTATTGTAAGTCTCGAAAACTTGATGGACTTTGTATGCTGCGCTTTTGTAAATCCTATTATGAAAATAAATCCGATTAATAGTATTTGTTTGATAGACATTTAGAGAGTTTTAAAAAACCTTATGATTAGACAAAGTTTAGTAATTTATATTAATTAATTACACCCTTGAGGAGCGTTCATTCTGGCTTTTCCTTTTTATTACCTCAGCTATTTCCTTCTATTTCTCATTGATTAGATGGTCCTTTTTCGGCCAAAAATCCAAAGAAAAAGTTTCCTATAGTAGATGTATTGGTTAAGCTAGTTTACATTTTTTTCAAACGGATTCATCTTTTACTTGAATAGTCTGAATTAGTTACGCTAATATAACAAAATTTGGGTCATTTTTTTTATCTAAATTGCCTAGGTCCTCACCAAAACAATTTAAGCTTGTTTTCGCTGTTTTACCATTATTTTTTTTTAGGGATAACGTTCTATTTCTTTTTAGGCCTGTTTTTTTTCTTTTTGGCACTGTACTTTGTATTATAAGCTTTGCTCTTGTCTTTTGTTGAAAAGGTGTCTTTTTCTTTACTTTTCTTATTTGACTTTTTTTGTTTTTTAGGCTTTTTGTTTTTAAAGAGTACGAATTTTTTCTTTTTCTTTTTGTTTTGGGGCTTTGAGCTGTATTGCTTAGATTGTTTTTGTCTTTTGGATTTTTTATTGAGAAATGGATCTTTGTTTTTCTTTTGTTTACCTTGGGTTCCTCTAAATCCAAAAAGTCCTAGTTTATTAATATTCGTCTTTTTCTTGTTCTTTTTTGCTTTAGATTTAGTTTCTGAAGGGTCTCTATATTGGGCATGGTAAACAGTTGTGTTGATAGATACAACAGTTAATAGAAGTATAAGAAGAATCTGATTTATTGACCTCACCAATATCTATTTTGCAGCTTCTAATTGTTTCATTTCAGTGGCCATAGTGTCTAAGTCTCTATCAAACATGTATAGTCCCCCTCTGTCATCACCAATCATATTCAACTTGTCAATAATTGTTCGTGCTAGGGCTTCTTCTTCAAGTTGCTCAGCAACATACCATTGCATAAAATTCTGCGTAGTGTAATCTTTTTCTGTTAAACATAAGTCAATAATGTTATTTATACTATCAGTAACATTTAACTCATGCTCCATTAAGTTTTCAAAAAGGTCTTTCAATCCCTTAAAGCTTACAGGCGGTTGGCTTAATGCAGGTATTAGTGCTTTCCCACCTCTTTCATTTATAAATTTAACCAATTTTAGCATGTGAAACCTTTCTTCGTTACTATGCTGATATAAAAAGTTGGAGGCTCCAGTTAGCCCGTTGGTTTCAGACCATGAGGCCATGGAAAGATAAAATTGAGAAGATGAAGCTTCTAGCTCTACCTGTTTGTTTAGTGCTTTTTGAATAGAGTTCTTTAACATAAGATGGTGTCTTTAATTATCAAAAGTAGTGTTATTTCTCCATGTGTTAAAGAGATAAAACATATTTGAAGAAAATATAAGGGCTATAATCGTACCATTTTAATAAGATTATTATATAGAATTAATATTTTTAGCGTTTATTAATCTACTGATATTTACCTCTTCGGATATTATTCCATCCTTATTAATTCCATATCGGCATTATTTCTATTGTAAAAGTTCAATATAAAGTGTACTTTCAAAACTTCTTATTAGAATAATAAAATGAGTAAGCAGCCTTTATTAGAAGTTAAAGATTTAGTGACAGAGTTTCGTACGGATAACGGAACCGTTAGGGCAGTTGACGGTGTTAGCTTTGCGCTTCACAGAGGGGAAACTATTGGGATTGTTGGAGAGTCAGGGTCAGGTAAATCTGTGACTTCACTTTCCGCTATGCGATTAATTCCAGAACCCCCTGGTAAAATAGTAAATGGAAAAATTCTTTTTCACGGTGAGGATTATGAATCGGATTTAGCAAACCTTACCGAAAAGCAAATGCGAAAATTTCGGGGAAATGAAATTGCAATGATTTTTCAAGAGCCGATGACATCGTTAAATCCAGTATTTACATGTGGAAAGCAAGTAATGGAAGCAATTCGATTACACCAAAAATCTTCCAGAAAAGAAGCGAAAGAAAAAACTATAGAATTATTTAAAAAAGTTAAATTACCACGACCAGAAGATATATTTAAAAGTTATCCGCATCAAATTTCTGGAGGTCAAAAGCAACGCGTAATGATTGCGATGGCTTTATCTTGCAATCCTTCCATTTTAATTGCTTATGAACCTACTACAGCCCTGGATGTGACGGTTCAGAAAACGATTTTACAGTTGATGAAAGAACTTCAGGTAGAGTATAATATGGGGATACTTTTTATTACACATGATTTAGGTGTTATAGCAGAATTGGCGGATGAAGTTGTAGTGATGTATAAAGGAAAACTTGTCGAAAAAGGTCCTGCGCTTGAGATTTTCTCAAACCCTAAACACCCTTATACTCGAGGTCTGTTGGCTTGTCGCCCTCCTTTGGATGTGAGAGTGAGAGAACTACCTACTCGGAAGCATTTTATGACTGAAGATGAGAATGGAGTAATTGTAGAAACAGGCAAAACTGTAGCGGAAGTTATAAAAGAACTAGAGGTGTCGAAAAGCGAAGTGTCCTTTAGGCATGATATATTATATGCACAGGAACCACTTTTGGAAGTTAATAACCTAAAAACGTATTTTCCAAATAAACGGTCCTTTTTTGGTAGAACTATCAGCTGGGTAAAAGCTGTTGACGATATAAGCTTTAAACTCTACCCCGGAGAAACTTTAGGTCTCGTAGGAGAGTCTGGGTGTGGCAAAACGACTCTTGGCAGGACTATCTTAAAGTTGATTGAGCCAACTGATGGAGCGATAATCCTCAACGGAGAAAATATAACGGGTTATTCTAATAAGAGAATGCGCCCCTTGCGTAAAGATGCTCAGATTATTTTCCAAGATCCATATTCTTCATTGAATCCAAGAATAACCATTGGAGAAGCGATTATGGAGCCAATGCGAGTGCATAAAGTTTGTGAAAACGAGATGCAAAGAAAGCAAGAGGTTTTGGAATTATTAAAAAAAGTAGGACTGGATCCAAATCAATTTAATAGATATCCTCATGAGTTTTCAGGAGGTCAGAGACAGCGTATTTGCATAGCCAGGTCGATGGCGTTAAAACCAAAACTGGTAATATGTGATGAATCTGTTTCTGCTTTGGATGTTTCCGTTCAGGCAGATGTTTTAAACCTTTTGAATGAATTAAGAGACGAATTTGGGTTGACTTACCTTTTCATATCCCATGATTTATCTGTGGTTAAGTTTATGAGTGATAGAATGATTGTGATGAAAGATGGTAAAATTGAAGAGGAAGGATTAGCAGATGAAATTTATGCAAACCCAAAATCGGAATACACTAGATCATTAATTAATTCTATTCCAAAAGGAAGAATTGAAGATATAAGGGTAAATCGGGAATTGAAAAAATCAAATAGTACTTCGGCAATATAATGGTAATTGGTTCTACCTTATTATTTCTCGGGTTTTTACCAATATATTTGTAACTGCAATCTAATTAACAATCATGGGAGTTAAAGCAGCATTAAGTAGACCTTTCGCTAAATTTATTGTGAAAAGAATAAAAAGATGGAGTTCGAACCCAATACGAGCCCAGCAAAAAGTATTCGATAACCTCATAATTAAGGCTAAAAACACGGCTTTTGGGAAGGATCATGAATTTAATAAAATCACCACGTATTCTGATTTTAAAAAAGCTGTCCCTGTCAGAGATTATGAGGAGATGGTCTCTTATATTTCAAGAGTAAAAAGCGGTGAAGCAAATGTGCTTTGGCCGGGGAAACCAATATACTTGTGTAAGACTTCCGGAACAACCTCTGGAGCAAAATATATTCCGATTACAAAAGACTCCATGCCGAATCATATTCATTCGGCTAGAAATGCGTTATTGTCGTACATTGATGAAAGTAATGAAGCTGGTTTTGTGGATGGTAAGATGATATTTTTACAAGGCAGTCCTGAAATGGAATCTGAAAATGGAATTCCTATTGGTAGGTTGTCTGGAATTGTTGCTCACCATGTTCCACAGTATTTGCAGAAAAACAGAATGCCTTCATACGAAGTAAATTGTATTGATGATTGGGAGGCGAAAGTTGACGCGATTGTTGATGAAACGATTAATGAAAACATGACCTTGATTAGTGGAATTCCTGCATGGGTCCAAATGTACTTTGAGAAGCTAAAAATAAAGTCAGGAGGAAAATTGATTAAAGACATTTTCCCAAACTTTTCCCTCTTTGTATATGGTGGAGTGAGTTATGAACCATACAGAAAAAGGTTTGAAGAATTAATTGGAAAATCAATTCCTAGCGTAGAATTATATCCTGCATCAGAAGGGTTTATTAGCTTTCAAGATAGCCAAGTTGAGTCGGGAATGCTTTTAGTTTTAGATGAAGGTATTTTTTATGAATTTATCAAAGCAGACGATTTTTTTAAAGCTGATCGAGATAGAATTTCATTAAAGGATATTGCGCTAGGAGTTAATTACGCAATAATTCTAAATACAAATGCAGGTTTATGGGGATATAATCTTGGAGATACAATAAAATTTGTTTCCAAAAAACCGTACCGCATTGTCGTAACAGGTAGAATTAAACACTTTACTTCTGCTTTTGGAGAACATGTAATAGCCGAAGAAGTAGAATTTGCCTTGCAGGAGGGATTAAAAGGTTTCGATGCACAAATTGTTGAGTTTACGGTAGCACCCCAGGTTAATCCAAAACAAGGGGAACTTCCTTATCATGAATGGTTTATTGAGTTTTCAAAGAAACCGAATGATATGGCAGCATTTATTGCAAAAATGGATTTATTGCTACAGCAAAAAAATCCGTATTACGCAGATTTATTAAAAGGTAATATTTTACAGACGTTAAAGATATCTCTAATAAAAGAAGGGGGTTTTACGTCTTTTATGAAATCGAGAGGTAAATTAGGAGGGCAGAATAAAATACCTCGATTAAGCAATGATAGAAAAATGGCTGATGAACTTTTTCAATTTATAGAGAAGTAAGAGAATTAGTATAACCGAAAGACTAAACATGATGAGGAGTCTTATCGATTATAATAACCTTATAAAGTAAACTTGGTATTATTTATTCTCTCTAACTCCTATTTCTCCCGCTTTACCATTTAGGTATAACCTTTGTAAATAGATTTGCGTTGAGCCATTCATACATATTTACGGTGAGAAATTTAATTTCCATATTTATTCTATTTGTTTTTGGTGCAGTAAATGCCCAAACGGTATTTCTGGATCAGCCATACGAATTAGGCTTAATAGATAAGTCAAGCCAAAGGTATGTTGATGTTCCAATAAAAAATACGAGCGATAAAAAGGTGTTTATTTTTCGGGCAGAGGCTGATGCACGATTTCAAATTCGATATTCAAGTAAAGAGTTATTTCCCGATAGCACTATATATATGCGTGTTCAATTTACGCCAGAAGTAAAAGGACCATTTTCTGAAAAGATAGAAGTTCATTTTAGCTGTTATTCAGAGCCTAAAACTATCAAAGTAATCGGTTTTACCCAACACGTGCCAATTTCATCGATTGCTTGCCCAAGCTTCTCCGATCAAGATATTAATACTTCACTTAATTTCGAACTGGAGGTAACAGTTATTGATAAAGAGACGCGCGAGCCAATTCACAAAGCGCAAGTTATTTTAATTAAAAATGGAATTCCAGTTGAAAAATTAATTACAAATTCAAAAGGTTTTGTTGAAAAGGAAGTTGAATTAGGCTTGTATTATTTTGTCGTTTCAGCAGAAACTTACTTCCCCATGGAGTTTGTAAAATACGTGAACCGTAATAACAATGTCGTATTGGTCGAATTAGAAAAAGATCCTGAAGCAGAGTTGCTTATCATTGAAACGAATAAACCGGATGAAGAGAATGAAGATAACCCAGAAGATCTGTTTGAGCCTGATGAAATTGAAAACACACCTACAGCGGAAATTATTATAGACGAAGTAGAAGTACAAGACACTATTTCAGAAATAATTATTGAGATAGAAGACGATCCATACCCTGATTTTTCTGTAAATGAATTTAAGCCAAGTAACATTGTGTTTTTAGTCGATGTTTCAAGTTCGATGGCATATACAGGTAAGTTAGACCTGCTGAAAGTAGCCATGATTAAATTAGCGGGAATGTTAAGAGATGTAGATCAAATTACGATTGTTTCATACGCAAGTAACGCAAATATTATTTTAGAAACCATACCAGGCAATAATCCTGACACTATTATAAGCATTATACAAGGGTTAAAAGCGCATGGGCATACTGCAGGAGGAAAAGGGATGAAGAAAGCCTATCAAAAAGCGCTAGAAGTTTTTATAAAGGGAGGAAATAATCAAGTTATAATGGCGACAGATGGGGGGTTTAATCAAAATGAGATTAATCCATATAAATTGGCTAAAAAGTATAAGAAAAAGGGAATTACAATTTCAATTGTTGGAGTAAAAACGAATCCAATTCAAGAACTTTCATTAGAAAAAGTAGCTGGAATTGGAGAGGGTAATTATGTTCGAATAAAAAATTACGAAGAGGCGCAAGGAGCTTTGATTAATGAAATCAAAGCAAGCTCTAAAAGATAGTGGTTAAGCTGTTTGGACTCTAAAGTTGTGATAATAATTTTTAACTTTATATAGGTTAGTGTTAATTCATAACGTCAATCTTTTGTTATTCATATATAAAACTATCTTTGCCATTCATTTATAAAAATTATGGAGTTTTGGATTAAAGCTGCTCAGCTAATTTTGAGCCTTTCTATATTAATTGTATTACACGAATTAGGTCACTTTTTACCAGCAAGATGGTTTGGTACACGTGTGGAAAAATTCTATTTATTTTTTGATGCTGGGTTTTCACTTTTCAAGTTTAAAAAAGGAGATACCGAATATGGTATCGGATGGATTCCATTAGGAGGGTATGTGAAAATATCTGGAATGATTGATGAAAGTATGGATAAGGAACAGCTAGAAAAACCAGCTGAACCTTGGGAATTTCGTTCTAAACCTACTTGGCAAAGACTAATTATTATGATTGGCGGTGTAACGGTGAATTTTATTCTTGCATTATTGATATATATTGCTGTAATGTGGGTTTGGGGAAAAGAATATTTGCCAGTAGAAAATGCTATTTATGGAGTGCACTTAGCCGATGAAAGTATTGAAGGCGAAGACATGTTTATGGAAGGGGATATGATTCTTGATGTAAACGGCAATGTGCCTCAGACTCTGGGAGATATTAGTTCTTTGATAGTTATTGATGGTCACAGAGAGATACACTTAATAAGAGACGGGGCTGATAAATACATTTCGCTCCCTTCGGATTTTGAGCAAATAGTATTAGCTAATGTAAGAGGTTCAATGTTTCAGGCTTTGGTTCCAACCTGCATCAATGATGTTACTAGTAACTCGGGAGCTGCTGAAGCAGGATTGCAAGAGAATGATAGCTTGGTTGAGATTAATGGAAAGTCCTTTCCTTTTTTTCAGCATTTTACGGTTGAGTTGCAAAACCATAAGGCTTCCACTATTGAATTAGGTCTTTATCGAGCAGGAGAGCACATGGTTGTTCAAGCGCATGTTAGTGAAGAAGGAACATTAGGGTTCCATACAAAAATGCCAAGTGATTTGTTGGTTTACAAAACAGAAAAGTTTGGATTTTTCGAATCTATTCCGGAAGGAATCAATCTAGGTGTTGAAACTTTAGGGAAGTACGTTAAGTCTATGGGCCTTTTGTTTTCTAAGGAAGGAGCTAAGCAATTAGGAGGTTTTGGTTCTATTGGGAAAATATTTCCTTCTGAATGGAATTGGCAAATATTCTGGTTAAATACTGCATTTCTTTCAATTATTCTTGCCTTTATGAATATTCTTCCAATCCCTGCATTAGATGGTGGACATGTGATGTTTCTTGTTTATGAAATGGTTGCAGGGAAAGCGCCTAGCGACAAATTTCTAACAAGAGCTCAGGTTGTAGGAATGGTGTTGTTACTTAGTTTACTTCTCTATGCAAACGGAATGGATCTCTATCGCTGGATAGTTGGCGCGTAGCTTTTCAACCTTTATTCTTTTTTTCGGGTGAAGATATTCATAAAAGGAGGTTATAGTATCAAGCTCCTTTTATAGTCACAAAAAAAATCCACTTTAACGAAGTGGATTTTTTTTGTGAAATATGTTTTTTTGTTAATCTTCTTTTGTGATAGAGGCGTTTAGATATTCTCTGTTCATAATCGCAATGTTCTCTAAAGAAATTCCTTTAGGACATTCAACCTCGCATGCTCCAGTATTAGTACAGTTACCAAACCCTTCTAAATCCATTTGCTTAACCATGTTCAAGACCCTCTCTTTTCTTTCAACCTGTCCTTGAGGTAACAATGAGAATTGAGCAACTTTTGCACCCACAAATAGCATTGCAGAAGCATTTTTACAAGTCGCTACACAAGCTCCACATCCAATGCAAGTTGCGGCATCCATTGCTTTGTCTGCATTGTGTTTGCTAATTGGTGTTGCGTTTGCGTCTTGCGTGTTTCCAGAAGTGTTTACAGAAATAAATCCACCAGCTTGCTGAATTCTTTCAAAAGATGTTCTGTCTACAACCAAATCCTTTAATACCGGAAAAGCTTTTGCTCTCCAAGGCTCTATTGTAATCGTATCGCCATCTTTAAATTTACGCATGTGCAATTGACAAGTAGTCACAGCTCTATCCGGTCCGTGTGCTTCACCATCAATATATAAAGAACACGATCCGCAAATTCCTTCTCTACAATCATGATCAAATGCTACGGGTTCTTCTCCTTTTATTATTAGGTCTTCATTTAACACATCCATCATTTCAAGGAATGAGGAATTCGGAGAGATAGCATTAACTTTGTAATCCATCATTTTACCAGAAGATTTTTGGTCCTTCTGACGCCAGATTTTTAATGTTAAATTCATGTCTTTAGTTGCTGACATATTTTAAATTTTAGTAACTAGTCTATAAGTGAAAAGTGACTAGTTGTACATTTGTTATTTTAATTTAGAAAGTAAGGAATTTAGCATTTTGCTTTCTTCTTCTAAAAGGGCAAAAACTGAATCCAAATTTTTCAATAAGTTTAATTCTTTGCAAATAATAAGTTATGTTTCTAATTCAAGTAAAGAGCCTCTTGCAATTTTCAAAAAGTTTGAATAATTCGCTTTAGAGCCTCTTCCCCATCCTTCAGCAATGTTGGACGGAACAGAAACTGAACATCTTCTCATTTGATCTATTAATCCAAATTTTTCCTCTTTTGGAAGCCCTTGAGTTAATTTGTATATTATTTTAACCAGCTCAATACCCTTTTGCCAAACAATCAAATCTTTATAAGATTCAATCTTGCTCATAAAGATATTTTGTTTTCCATATTTAATCTTATTTAAAGTCTTTTAACTAGTCACTTTCCCCTAAGTTACTAGTTACTTATAACTTCTTTGTTTCAGTTCAATGTCGTTAAATTCAAGTTCTTCTTTATGCAGTTTTGGTTGTCCAGGATTACCTGTCCACTCCCAAGCTGCTGCATATTTAAAGTTTACATCATCTCTTTTAGCTTCCCCTTTTTGCTCTCCATCTAATTCAATAGATTCTTCTCTAAAGTGTCCACCACAAGATTCATTTCTATTCAATGCATCCAAAGCAAATAGTTCTCCTAGTTCTAAAAAATCTGCAACACGTCCAGCTTTTTCAAGTTCAGTGTTCATTCCTTCCAATGTTCCAGGAACTCTTACATCTTTCCAGAATTCTTCACGTATCTTACTTATTTTTGTTACAGCATCTTTAAGCCCAGCTTCATTTCTTGCCATTCCAACATTGTTCCACATCACTTTTCCTAATTCTTTGTGGAAATGGTCAACCGATTTGGTTCCTTTAATGTTGATTAATTTGTTTAGCGTATCAGTTACTTCTTTTTCAGCAGCGTCAAATTCAGGAGAATCCGTTGGAATAGTTCCTGTTCTAATTTCATCAGCTAAATAATCACCAATTGTATAGGGTAATACAAAATAACCATCTGCTAATCCTTGCATTAATGCAGAAGCACCTAGTCTATTTGCACCGTGATCAGAAAAATTAGCTTCCCCCGCTGCATAGCATCCAGGAATACTTGTCATCAAGTTGTAGTCAACCCAAATACCTCCCATTGTATAATGCACCGCGGGGTAAATCATCATTGGAGTTTTGTATGGGTTTTCATCAACTATTTTCTCATACATTTGAAATAAATTACCATATTTTGCTTCAATAACTTCTTCCCCTAATTGAAGAATCTGGGTTTCTGAAGGGTTGTGAATCCCCGTCACTAATGCTTTCTCTTTTCCGTATCGTTGAATTGCAGATTTAAAATCTAAATATACAGCTTCTCCCGTTCCGTTAACACCAAACCCAGCATCACATCTTTCTTTGGCAGCTCTAGATGCAACATCTCTTGGAACTAAGTTTCCAAAAGCAGGATACCGTCTTTCCAAGTAGTAATCTCTATTTTCTTCAGTAATAGCAATTGGTTTTAATTTACCTTCTCTAATTGCTTTAACATCATCCAGGTTTTTAGGTACCCAAATTCTACCATCGTTTCGCAATGATTCAGACATCAAAGTCAACTTAGACTGGTGGTCTCCAGATCTGGGAATACAAGTTGGGTGAATTTGTGTGTAACAAGGGTTTGCAAAATAAGCTCCTTTTTTATGAATTTTCCAAGCAGCAGTTACGTTTGATCCCATTGCATTAGTGGATAAGAAAAATACATTTCCATATCCTCCAGAAGCTATAACTACAGCATGAGCTGAGTGTCGTTCAATTTTTCCAGTAACAAGGTCTCTTGCAATAATTCCTCTTGCTTTACCATCTACTTTTACTACATCAAGCATTTCATGGCGGTTAAACATTTGGATTTTTCCTTTACCAATTTGTCTATTCATTGCTGAGTATGCACCTAGTAAAAGTTGCTGTCCTGTTTGCCCTTTAGCATAAAAAGTTCTTGAAACAAGCACTCCGCCAAAAGAACGGTTGTCTAAAAGTCCTCCATATTCACGTGCAAAAGGAACGCCTTGGGCAACGCACTGGTCAATTATGTTTCCAGATACTTCCGCTAATCGATATACATTGGCTTCACGCGATCTGTAATCTCCACCTTTTACAGTGTCATAAAATAATCTATAGATTGAATCACCATCGTTTTGATAATTTTTAGCCGCATTAATCCCTCCTTGTGCAGCAATTGAATGTGCTCTACGTGGAGAATCTTGATATGCGAAAGCTTTTACACTATATCCCATCTCAGCTAAAGAAGCAGCAGCAGAACCACCAGCTAATCCAGTTCCAACTACAATAACATCAATAAGACGTTTATTGGCAGGATTAACAACATTAATGTTGTTCTTATGATTGGTCCATTTCTCTTTAATTGGACCTTCTGGTATTTTAGAATCTAAAACTGACATATTAACAAGGATTAAAATGGTGGAATAAAGCGATTACTATAAAACCCAATGGGATTAGAATGGCATATGCCACACCAAATTTACTTAATGCTCTGGTATATTTATTGTTTGCACCCATAGATTGGAACGCAGAACTGAAACCGTGCATAAGATGCAATGAAAGGAAGATAAATGCAATACAATAAATTGCTACTCTAATAGGATTTACAAACTTATGCTGTAACTCAGAAAAATACCTAAGTCCGCTGTCTATATTATCTGAATCAATGAGTCCAGACATATCACCTCCCACAAATTTTATTGTTAGTTCGGGTATCCAAAAGTCGTAAAAATGTAATCCCATAAAAGCAAGAATAACAAGTCCTGAAAGAATCATGTTTCTACTCATCCATGATGAATTAGCACCACCATTATTTTTTACATATTTAATGTTCCTTGCTTGCCTGTTCTTCAACTCCAGAATAAACCCCATTACAAAGTGAAATATTACTCCAAAAATCAATATTGGCTGCATGATGTATTGAACAGCAAAATTAGTTCCCATAAAATGAGAAAGATTATTAAATATGTCCTCGCAAAATATAGAGGTAACATTAATGGCAAAATGCTGTAATAAAAAGAACATTAGAAAAAAGGCAGATAATGCCATTGCTACTTTTCTTGCAATTGATGATTTCATGAGAAAATTTTAAATTCGATACAAATTTAAAATTTGTATCGAATTAGGCGAAGAAATTATAAGCTTATTATTAACAATGACCTATTTCATAACGGCTGCGATTAAGAAACAAATTACATAAGATATCCGTTTTTTAATTATTATTCAATATTTGAATTCGTGTTCCTCTAGTTAAACCTCCTAGCCATGACCATAATGGTTTGGAATTACTATCAAAATCAATCTAAGATTAGCGAATCAATACTTAATTATAGTACTTTTATACACTCATGTAAAATGAAAGATAGATGAAGTACGAAAAGATAGATAAAGAACTTTACATTCATAACCGAGCTAGGTTTGTTAAAAAATTGAAGTCGAATTCTTTAGCGATTTTTAATTCGAATGATATTATTACTACAAGTGCAGATAGTTCAACTCCTTTTGTCCAGCATCGTGATATCTTGCATTTATGTGGGGTAGATCAAGAAGAAAGTATTTTGGTGATATTTCCAGATTGTTTTGAAGAGAAACATAGAGAAGTTCTTTTTTTGAAAGAAACAAGCGCTTTAATTGCTGTTTGGGAAGGCGCAAAATTAGATAAGGAACAAGCCTTTGAAACTTCTGGAATTAAAACGGTATACTGGTTAAGTCAATTTGAGTCAGTTTTTAATGCATTAATGGCAGAAGCTCAAAATGTTTACGTCAACACAAACGAACATACACGAGCAAACACAGAAGCGCAAACTAGAGAAGACAGATTTGTTAAGAAATTAAAAAAGAAATATCCTGCTCATACTTATGAGCGAAGTGCTCCAATCATGCACGAAATTCGTTCTATAAAACATCCAATAGAGATTGAGCTAATGCAGAAAGCATGCGATATTACTGAAAAAGGTGTTAGAAGGTTACTTAGTTTTATTAAGCCAGGAGTTATGGAATATAACATCGAAGCTGAGTTAATGCATGAATTTTTAAATAATCGTTCTAAAGGTTTTGCATATACACCCATTATTGCGTCTGGCGATAGCGCATGTGTCTTACATTATATTGAAAACAATAAGGAATGTAAGGATGGAGATGTTATCTTAATGGATTTTGGAGCGGAATATGGTAATTATGCTTCGGATTTGACTAGATGTTTTCCCGTTAATGGAAAATTCACACCTCGTCAAAAAGATGTTTATAACGCTGTTTTAAAAGTTAAAAAGGAAGCAACTAAGTTGTTAGTTCCAGGAACTTATTTAAAAGATTATCATGTTGCCGTGGGGAAATTGATGGAAACAGAATTGATATCTTTAGGTTTAATTTCTCCGGAGGATGTTGAAAACGAAGATCCTGCTTGGCCAGCGTATAAAAAGTATTTTATGCACGGCACTTCGCATTACATAGGTTTAGATACGCATGATTTAGGTTCGTGGACAAAGCCAATGAGAGCTGGAATGGCATTTACGGTGGAGCCTGGAATATATATCCCAGAAGAAAATTTAGGAATCAGACTAGAAGATGATGTAGTTGTTCAGGAAACAGGGGAGCCATTTAATTTGATGGGTAATATTCCGATTGAAGTTGAAGAGATAGAAGAATTAATGAAAATTTAAAATAAAAAACCCCGTAAACTCAATGTTTACGGGGTTTTTTGTGTCTAAATAATTACTACTTAACGTAGATTTTCTTTGTAGTAGTTCCGGCTTCAGTTGCAACGGTAGCTAAATAAATTCCAGTTGACAAATCATTAAGGTTCATAACTTTAACTGAAGAGTTCATTTGCTCATTCATAACAACCTGCCCTGTTAAGCTTGCAAGAGATACTTCTGCATTAGAAGCATTATCTAATTCAATTCTAAGGTTAGTTCCAACAGTTCTGATAGAAACATCACTTGAAAGATCATTTATCCCAACCAAACCACCGCCACTGCCTTCGCCAGCACCAATTGCAGCATTGGCAGCAGAATTGTAAGCAAAATCCTTTATCGTCATTGAAGTCGCACCAGGATCCATTTCTACTCTAACCCAACCATAGTGAGTAGCGCCTGAAACATCAAATCTTATACCTACATAAGACTCAGTTCCCAAAAAGTTTCCACTTGCAGTAGTGTATCCATATGCCGAAAATGGAGCGCCAAATGCCACGTCAAACGCAGACCCCATGTTGCCTGACCCGGCGGTAAAAGCATCTGCACTCGTAATAGGTACTCCGCCAGCTAAAGCTGTTGGACCAGAAGAAGAGGATCCTAACCATCCATTAGTAGCAGGAGCTGCTGAAGTCGTGATAACATTTCCATTAACATAATCAACCGTATAGTTTACTAATTGACCGGATGTTGTAAATGTTCCTGTTACCTGATTTGAACTCATTGAAAACACCATGTCAATTGCCCCGTCATTATTTAGATCCAAAGAGTATTGTGCAGTTCCTGAAGGAGTTAAGACAACATCTGGATTAACGTCAGAGTAAACAACTTGCGCCGATGCACTTGTTACACCAGCGATTCCGCATGCTAAAGCTGCATACTTTTTAATTCTTTTTTCGAGAGTATTTGTTTTTTCCATAATATTTTATTTTATTTAAAAATAATTAATAATATCAAATATATTATTTTTTTTTAAACTTTATTCCTATAAAGTTTTTTACTTACCATTTTTTTCATTTTCCCCATATCACCTTCCACATTTAAAAAGCCTAAAATCGCATCGAATTCTTCATCCGGGTTTTCCACGACATCAGAATAGTTTACGTTTAAAATTTCTATATTCGCTTGCGCATCAAGCCAATCTTCAACTTTTTTCAATTGTTTTTCGAAAGCTTCATTCAGTTTAATAGGAAATATCTTCGCCTCAGTATCCGCTTTTTTACCTAGCATAATCTGCTGACTTATAAGTATTTCTGACATATTTCTTCTCATGAAAATAATTTTATAATTGTAGGATACAGGTAAGAAAGGTAGTAATTGAGCGATAATCTTGACCGTTTTTCCTGATGCTTCAGGCAGCCAACTTTTATCTATCATCAATCTTTTAACAGGCTCAAATTCATAATATCCTTGCGGGTTATTATTATCAGGCTTTCTCTTTTTGTCCGTCAACATATCCATTCCTGCAGCATCTAGAATCTGCATCATCATCGAAGTGCCAGATCTTGGGAGTCCTGAGACTATTGTTATTTCCCCTTTTATGTTTTTTTCCAAGAAATCTTCATGAAATTTTGCTTTTTCGGGATTTTTTAATTCATTTTGATACAAATCGGCTAACCATCTATGAGCTTTTGTCATTCCTGGAGATAAAGATACCGCAGCTGAAAAAGCATTTGCAGCCTCTTCTTTTTGATCCATTTTAACCAATGCTTCTCCAATATGATAATGCGCGCTAGGATAGGAATAATTTAAACTAACCGATAGAAAAAACTCATCTAATGCTGCTTCAATATTTCCTGCTCTCAATAAAGCTAAGCCCAGTCCATGATGAGCGAAAGAACTTGTGTCGTCGATAGACAAGGCTTTTACGTATGCTTCTTGTGCTTCTTCCCATCTATGACGAAGTAAACATACTTTTCCCATGTTAAGAAACAAATCGAAAGTGTTAGGAGACTTTTCTTCAACCTTTTTGAAAGATTCCATTGCCTTCTTAGGCCTATTCAAGTGCATGAATAACTGTCCTTCTACATAATCAATGTAATTGGGCAATTCTATTTCTTTCATGAAATTTTTATTCTTTTTTTCAAGTTCTTCTTCCGTCAATTTTGACTCCTCTTCCTCAATTAGTAGTTGCAAGTTCTTCAATCTATCAATTAAGTCCCTGCATTTAGCGAACTGTTTTTTATGAAGATAGCATGAGGCTAATCTTTGGCCATATCTAATTTCTCTTGGATTGTCGTTCACTAATTCCTCCAGCAATACCATTCCTTGACCGTGTTTGCCTCCATCAATAAGATTACGAGCAACATAGTATTTAGATTCTTGTTTTTGTTCGTTAATTTTTCCTGCAATGTCACCATCAGGAGCGTCTATATAGCCCAGATCGATTAACTGTTGCATGGCCTCTTGAGCCGCCCATGGATCATCTCGTAAAACTTCAGGATGTCTACCAGCATCCCCTTCTTCTTTCTCCCAATCTCTTATAGTATCAACCTTAATCGGCTCCTCAAACGCTTGAAGCCATGGTTTTCCTTCCATGTTTTCACCCACTGGTAATCCAAATAGAGTTAACAAAGTTGGAGTAACATCTAAAACAGATGCTCCGTGCATCATCTCACCTTTTTTAATGCCCGGGCCTTTAATACAAACCATGCCATATGGGCTGTGCTCTTGAGCAGGAGCTGCTGGTTCTTTGACAAAATACCTCGGTCTTAAATGATCAGAATGAAAGCCGTGATCTGAAACTAATATAACTGTGGTGTCTTCATCAGCTAATTGTAATGATCGCTCTAGCATCATATCATGGAACATGTATCCGGAATTTACCACTTGATTAAAATATTCGTATCTATCTTCTGGTATTCCTGGCCTATGAGGTGGGTGAAACTTCATGCATAGATGAGAAAAATGATCAATCGCATCGTGATACACAGCCATAAAATCCCAATCCGTCTCCCGCTGAAGATAGGTAGATGCAGAATGTATTGATGCGGCATTAGCCAAAATTTTAGCAATGCCCTTTAAAGTACGGTCAGTCTTTCCATCTAATTCATCTAATTTTGGAACGAAAGGAAGCATGTGTTCCGCTGTGATTTCGTATGGATGAACTCGAAGGCTTGCCAATTTATCCTCCAGTTCTATGGGATGAACCGTTCCACTAGGCATTTTCCAATCTTTAATCTTCCCTTTTGTTGCTTGCTGATATAAATTAGAGACCATTACTCCATTAATAGGTTCTACTGGGTTACTTGGCCACCAACCAACAACATTAGATTTTAAATCGTTTTGATGAAGAATATTCCATATTGCTTTCACTTTTCTAGAGGTGCTGCTTACTGGTCGCATTCCACTATTATCAGCCAATGGCTCTACAAAACCTGTAATGCCATGTTTGTCGGCTCTGTAGCCAGTTGCCATGGATGTCCAAAGCATCGGTGATAATGGTGGATCCAAAGTCTTGATTTTGCCGTGAACTCCTTCCGACAGAAACTTTGCAAGTGTTGGCATCTTTCCTTGTTGAATTAGAGGGTACATAACCTTCCAGTCAGCAGCATCCCAGCCTATTAATAGCACTTTTTTCGCAAGTCTTTTACTCATTTTCATCCTTTTTTTTGTCGTCTTTTTTCAATTCCTGTTCTTTTATAGCACCTCTAACTTTTCTCCAGGCTTCAATTGCTATATCTCCATGGGCCAAAATACCTAAATTGCCTTGGACAGGTATTTCAATTTTCTTGTCTTTATTAAGCATAATCTTTAATTTTTTGTCAAAAATAACGCAATTTTCTGAAGGTTGTAAATTATTCTAGAATAACAAATTATTCTAGAATAATTTGGATTCACCGATAGTAGTAATTTTTCTTTATACCATATATTTATCAAGTTAATATTAGCTCTCAAGATAATAATTCTTACTTTTGAAAATCAAGAAAAGAGAAATCATGCAAGATAAAATAGACCTTTTAAATAAAAAGATTGCCGACTCGAAAGTTGGAGGAGGAGAAGCTAGAATTGAATCACAACATAAAAAAGGAAAGCTAACTGCTAGAGAGCGCATTCATTTTTTATTTGACAAAGGGTCTTTTGAAGAAATTGGAGCAATGGTGATGCATCGTTCTGTAAATTTTGGTTTGGAAAAGACCAAGTTTTTAGGAGATGGTGTAGTTACCGGTTACGGCACTATTAATGGACGATTAACGTATGCATTTTCTCAAGATTTTACAGTTTTAGGCGGATCATTGGCTGAAGCTCATGCGGAGAAAATTTGTAAAATAATGGACCTTGCTATGGAAAATGGAGCTCCAGTTATTGGTTTAAATGATTCTGGTGGAGCACGTATCCAAGAAGGTGTAGTTTCTCTTGGAGGTTATGCAGATATTTTTTATCGTAATACTTTATCATCAGGAGTAATTCCGCAATTGTCTGCTATAATGGGTCCTTGCGCTGGGGGAGCAGTTTATTCTCCAGCTTTAACGGATTTTATATTAATGGTGGAGAATACTTCTTACATGTTTGTAACCGGTCCAAATGTTGTAAAAACGGTAACTAATGAAGTGGTGACAGCAGAAGAATTGGGAGGTGCGTCTACGCATTCTACTAAGTCCGGCGTAACACATTTCTCTTGTGAAAATGAAATTGCCGCAATCGATCATCTGAAGAGGTTACTCTCTTATGTTCCACAGAACTGTGAAGAAAAACCATCTGTACTGGATTACGAACATGGTAAAGATGAAACGAGAGAAGGTTTGGATAAAATTATTCCTGAGAACTCTGGAACACCATACGATATTAAAGAAGTTATTGAGGGAACTATAGATGAAGGAAGCTTCCTGGAGGTTCATAAAAATTACGCAGAAAATATAGTTGTTGGTTTTGCCCGATTAGC
>CAWUXI010000136.1:0-35937 GCA_963926405.1 uncultured Flavobacteriales bacterium | reverse complement strand
TTCAATTGTATTATTAGATGAAATCGAAAAAGCACATCCAGATGTGTTCAATCTATTATTACAAGCGTTAGACGACGGTCAGTTAACTGATAGTTTGGGCAGGAAAATTGATTTCCGAAACACTATTATAATTATGACTTCTAATATTGGATCAAGACAATTGCAAGATTTTGGAACGGGTGTTGGGTTTGGAACAAAAGCGCAGGAAGAAAGCAAAGATGACAATCAAAAATTTGTTATTCAAACTGCTTTAAAGAAGGCGTTTGCTCCTGAATTTTTGAATCGAATTGATGATGTTGTATTGTTCAATTCATTATCTAGAGAAGACATTCACCTAATAATTGACATAGAGCTTAAAAGGTTATTTGTAAGAGTCGAAGAACTTGGATTTTCAATTGAATTATCTGAAAAAGCAAAGGATTATATTGCTGACAAAGGTTTTGATGCTAAATATGGAGCAAGACCTTTGAAAAGAGCAATTCAAAAATACCTTGAAGATCCTTTAGCCGAAGAATTAATACAATCAAACTTAAGTCCGGGAGACATAATAAATGTTAACTTAGATTCTAAAACTAGTGAAATCCTAATTAAAACAGGAAAGAAAAGAAAAGCTTCCAGTAAAAAAAAGGAAGATGAATCTTCATCTTCAGAAGAGAAATAAACACTACATAAAAAAGCCTTTCAAATATAATTGAAAGGCTTTTTTATTTTCCATACAATCGTAATTGTTAATATTGAAACCCAATTAACAATACATCATCCATTTGAGGAGTATCCCCTTTCCAATTTTCGAAAAAGGCATCAATCTCTTTAGCTTGTTTTGATATATCTAATTGGGAAACTTGATCTAAGAGTTCGTTTAATCGCTGCACTTTCATCTTTCTTTTGCTAGGACCGCCAAATTGATCCGCATACCCATCACTAAACATGTAAACCAAATCATCTTTCATCAAATCGTATTCCCTTGTATTAAAAACCTTATTTTTTATAATGGTTCCTCCTAGCGAAAAACGATCCCCTTTTATTATATGCTGCATACTGTTTCTGTAAATATAGATTGGACGCATAGCACCAGCCGTATACATCTTATTTGAATCTATATCAATTATACAAATGGATAAATCCATCCCATCTTTGTTAGATTCAAAATCATCATTTTGTCGAAGGATTTCCTTCAAGCTATTATCTATATCCTGCAATATCTCACCAGGATCTAATATGTTTTTTAAAACACAAGATTCATACAACAACATCGTTCCAATCATACTCATAAAAGCGCCAGGAACCCCATGACCTGTGCAATCAGCACACACTATTAAATGAAGGTTATTAAATTTTCTCGCCCAATAAAAATCACCACTAACAATATCCTTAGGTTTGTACACTACAAAACTTTTCGGAAACAGCTTGAGAAACTCATCTTCTTGCGGTAATATTGCTGTTTGAATTCGTTTAGCATAATTAATACTATCCGTTATGTCTTTATTTATATCCTCAATCTCTTCTTTTTGAAGCACAACTTCTTTTGTTCTTAGAGCCAGTTGCAGCTCCAATTCCTTTTGGTAACGCAAATGGCTGCGCTCTCTCATTTTTACAATAAACGCCACTATAAAAATGAAAGCAACTCCTAATGCAATAATAAACCACCATTCTTTCCAAAAGGGTTTTGCTATACTAATCTTAATTGCTATGGTATCTCCAACTACCCCGTCTGAATTATATGATCGAACCATGAAAGTATACTCACCATCATACACTTTGTGATATTTAGCTAAATTAATGGCAGATTTCTCTGACCATTTACTTTGATGTCCCTCCAACAAAAATTGATAAGTAACCATTTCTGATTTTTTTAAACTAATCCCTTTAAAATCTATAAAGACATCGTACTCTCCGTATGGTAAAATTATATCCTCATTTAAATCATATTCTATTTCATTTATCTTAATTCCAGCAAAACTTGTTATTGGAGGAACCCTGTTTTGCTTATCTTCATTTGCGTTATATAGAACAGCTCCATTTTCTGAACCAAACCATAACTGTTCATTAAACTTAGAAATTGAATTCCTCAAAAACCTTTTACTCATTCCATGCTTTGCTCCATAAAGCTCAATCCTGAAACCATTGGATTCAATATCAAAAACTACCCTACTAAGACCTCCATTATGCATAACCCAAATTCTTCCATTGATGTCTTGCTCGATACCATAACAATAGTTAGATGCTAAGCCATCAAGAACAGATATACTGAGTATATTTTCATCAACTCTAAACACACCATTATCCGAAGTACTTATCCAAATAGCCCCATCGCTCGATTCAATTAATTTATTTACAGTTACAATATCATATTCCGGCGTTAACTTTATTTTCTCGAAAACACCATCATTAAACTTATTTAAAAATGCACTTCTTGTACCGATAAATACATCCCCGCTTTTTGTTATTAAAACATCTCCCACAGAATTATGAGAAAGGCCAGAAGAAACATCATAACTAACAA
The DNA here is from genome assembly GCA_963926405.1 of uncultured Flavobacteriales bacterium. Lineage (GTDB taxonomy): Bacteria > Bacteroidota > Bacteroidia > Flavobacteriales_D > Parvicellaceae > CALSMU01. Next base: position 33,434 of record CAWUXI010000136.1, on the reverse strand, counting down.
TACCCTCTGTTTCAATGTTCATCTTATAAACACCATTTAGGGTACCTATCCAAAGTTGATTTCCACGTGATGTTAAACTTGTTATAGTTAACGACAAATCATCTCCTGATAATAATATTTGGTTAAACGAATTTGACTCCGAAACGTACCGATATATACCACTGTATTCAGTTCCTATAAAAAGAGTTGAGTCTTCAGTAAAATGCATCGCTGAGATTCCATCAAGAGGTAAGCCATTTTCTTCATTAAAATGTTTTAGTTCTTTTAGTGTCTGTTTATCCCGAACAGATACTACTCCTTTATTTGCAACCCAAACTTCAGTATCGTTTGCAATGACTCTATTAACCTTATAAAATCCTTTAGGGTTAGCGAAATAAAAAGTAAATAAATTATCTCCTTTTGATGCAAGTCCCTCTCCAAAAGTTCCTATCCACAAAATACCTTCACGATCAATAAACATGGTATTAACTGCATCTGTCCTTAATCCGCTAGTTGAATGATAACTTTCCAACACCAAAAGATCCTTATTATTCCATTTACATTTCAGTAATCCAGATTGCAAAGTACTAATCCAAATAGCATCTCCAAACTGCTTAACATCTCTGATTAGTATATCGTCTTCAAAATTTGAAAATTTAATTTTAGAAGTTAAAAAAACATCACTCTTCTTCTCAATTAAATACAAGCCGGAAGTAAAAGTAGACACAACAATCTTTCCCGACTCCATTTCGACAATTCCAGCCACCTGATCTCCTGTAACTCCACTAATACCCTGAACCTTACTAAGGATTTTCTCCTCTTTATAATACTTATATACATCAACTCCAACGTCTGTTCCTACGAAAAAATACCCATCACTAGTAATTTTGAATGAATATATCTGCTGCTCTTCAAATTGGTTATTGAAAAATTCACATTTACCTTTTTCATTGACATTAAACAGCCCAAAATCTTTTGCGGCGAACCAGATCAATCCATTTTGGTCTTGATCAATGTCATTTATGACACTGTTTATACCTCCTCCTGGATGAACTAAATCAAAACTAACCCCATCAAATATACTTACCCCTCCATCTTGGTGTCCGTACCAAATATTACCAACATCATCTTTGAAACTAGAAGAAATGTAATTTTCAGCCAAGTGATCATCCGTGTAATACATTTCGAAATTTTTACCATCAAATATGCCTACACCTTCACTCGTTCCTACTAACAATTTCCCATTATCGGACTGGTTTATTGTATTAATAAAAGGATTATTTAGCCCAACATTCTGATCAAATTGATCCAGCTTATATTCTTGTGATTCTAGTAAGAAACCGTAATCTTGTGCTTGAGAAAAAACAGTCGTTATTACTAATAAAATAAATGTTACTATCCTTTGCATTCTATGATTGATTTTAACACAGCTTTACCTTATTGTTCGAAATATAACAAAACGGCAACAATAAATAGTCTGTTTTGAGAATTATTTTGAATATCTTAAACCAATCAGAAAATTGATAAAAAAACAATGAAAGAAATCACTAAAAAGTATCCACTCCAATAAGTTTAAATGGCACATCAATCATATTTGCATAATCCTTGCCAACTTCCTCCATTTCAACATCATCACTTTCGTAATACCAATGCACCGTAGCACCTACTATTTTGGACAAAAGTTTAAAGATATCTAGCAAAACAACTGAAGTACTTGTATTGAAATACTCTAACTTAATGACTAATATTGTTTCTGGCAAAGGGGTTATTCCATATTCATTTATCCAATATATAAGGGCACGATAAAAATCAACAGTATTTTCTGGAATCGAAACCCCCTCTAAATATAGAAGCCCTGTCCGCGAATTAAAGTCAACTTTAGGAGTTTTAGCTGCTCTCTCTATAAATATATTGTTCATATCTTGAGTTGCAAATTACATCCAATTAATTTAGTAATATAAAAATTTAATTTCGAATATAAGTTATATTTTAATAAATTCAAGCAATGAATAACCTTTGTTCTTATTTTTGTGCAACACTAATTACTTATTCCCATGTCAAAAATTATTATTCAAAATATAAAAGAACTAGTAGGGATATCACATTCTGGCATTTTACTGAAAAAAGGATCAGAAATGAACCAACTTGTTACTATTCAAAATGCGTTTGTAATTATTGAAAATGGCTTGATTAAATCATTTGGAAAAATGAATGATTTAGCTTCAACAGAAAATGAGAATTCGACTGTAATTGACGCCAAAAATAAACTAGTATTTCCAAGTTGGTGCGACTCACATACACACTTGGTCTTTGCAGCTCCCAGAGATAAAGAATTTGTAGATCGAATTCATGGATTAACATACGAAGAAATAGCTCTAAAAGGAGGTGGTATTTTGAATTCTGCTGAAAAGCTTCAAGCGACCTCAGAAGACGATTTATACGAATCGGCAATGGTCCGAATTCGTGAAATTATAAAATTAGGAACAGGAGCAGTTGAGATAAAAAGTGGTTACGGGTTAACGGTTGAAGCAGAATTAAAAATGCTCCGTGTTATTAAAAGACTGAAACAAAACTCACCTTTAACAATAAAAGCAAATTTCCTTGGAGCTCACGCAATACCAAAAGAATATAAAGGTGAAAGAAATAGCTATATAGATTTAATTATCAACGAAATGATTCCTGCCATAAAAAAAGATAATTTAGCTGAATACATAGATGTATTTTGTGAGACTAATTATTACACTCCAGAAGAAACTGACCGTATATTAAAGGCCGGAATGGCAATCGGACTAATACCTAAAATTCACGTAAATCAATTTACTACAATAGGAGGTATACAAACAGGAATCAATAACAATGCACTTTCGGTTGACCATTTAGAAGTGGTCAACAAAGAAGATATTGAAGCTTTAAAAAACTCCGAAACGATGCCAACTTTGCTCCCTTCCTGTTCTTTCTTTTTAGGAATTCCTTACGCTCCCGCAAAGGAATTAATCGAGAACAATTTGCCAATAGCTTTGGCAAGTGATTACAACCCTGGTTCTACTCCATCTGGAAACATGAATTTTGTTGTTTCTTTAGCTTGCATAAAAATGAAACTGACCCCTGAACAAGCCATTAATGCAGCAACAATAAATTCTGCTTACGCCATGGGAATTAGCAACAAATTAGGCAGCATAGAAATCGGTAAAAAAGCGAATGTATTCATCACTAAGGAAATGAACTCGTATGCATTTTTACCTTATAGTTTTGGTAGTAACTTGATCGAGACAGTAATTTTAAATGGAGAAGTTCAATAAAAAAGCCTAGTTCACATATTGCAAACTAGGCTTCCTTAATTTTTTTATCGATTATTTAAGAATAATACTCTTTTAAAAATGCAGAAACATTGTTATTAATTCTTATCATAACGTTTGCGCTAGCATCTTTATTAAACCTTTCTCCTGACACTTTCTCGTATAACTCAATATATCTATCAGTAACAGAACCGACAAACTCAGGAGTCATTTCAGGAATTTTTTGTCCTTCTTTACCTTGAAAACCTCCAGCCATTAACCATTCTCTTACAAACTCCTTTGAAAGTTGTTTTTGCGGCTCATCCCTATCTTGTCTTTCTTGATATCCTTCTGAATAGAAATAACGAGAAGAATCTGGCGTATGAATTTCATCAATTAAATAGATTTTATCATCTTTCTTTCCAAATTCATATTTTGTATCAACTAATATCAAGCCTTGTTTAGCCGCTATTTCTGTACCTCTTTGGAAAATTGCCCTTGTATACTCTTCTAGTTTCAAATATTCAGCTTCAGTCACAATTCCTCGTGCAATAATTTCTTCTCTTGCGATATCTTCATCATGCCCTTCATCTTCTTTTGTTGATGGTGTAAGAATTGGCTCAGGAAACTTTTGATGCTCTTTCATTCCATCAGGCATTTGTACGCCACACAACATTCTCTCTCCTGACTTGTAAGTTCTCCAAGCGTGACCCGTTAAATATCCTCTTATAACCATCTCGACTCTATATGGAGTGCAATTATGACCAATAGTAACATTTGGATCTGGAGTGGAAATAACCCAGTTAGGAACAATATCTTCTGTTTCTTTTAAAAATTTTGCAGCTAATTGATTTAACACTTGTCCTTTATATGGTATCCCTTCTGGCAAAACAACATCAAATGCTGATATTCTATCGCTTACTACCATTACCATCAAATCATCATTGATGGTATAAACATCTCTCACTTTTCCGTGATAAACGCTTTTTTGACCATCGAAATTAAAATCTGTTTTCGTAATTGCTTCCATGCTTTGTTGTATTATCTCCATAATAGCCTTTTTTATTTGTTTTAAGTACAATGCCAAAAGTATTAAGTTTTTCTCAACTCAAAACTTAATACAGCATACTTAATACTTTGTTCTTTTATTTTATTCTTCATTTTTAAATGCATTTATTATTCTAGTCACCAACTTATGCCTTATTACATCTTTATCATCAAGGTGCACAAACCCAATTCCTTTTACGGAATCCAAAACTTCAATTGCTTTCTTCAATCCAGATTTTTGGTGCCTCGGTAAATCAATTTGACTTACATCTCCCGTAACTACAAATTTCGCAGTTTTACCCATTCTAGTAAGGAACATTTTCATTTGACCTTCAGTTGTATTTTGAGCTTCATCCAAAATTACAAAAGCGTTGTCCAAAGTTCTTCCTCTCATAAAAGCAAGAGGAGCAATCTGAATAACTCCATCTTCAACATATTCTGCCAATTTCTCAGCAGGAATCATGTCTTGTAATGCATCATAAAGAGGCTGCATATAAGGATCTAGTTTTTCTTTCAAATCCCCTGGTAAAAAACCTAAGTTCTCTCCAGCTTCTACTGCTGGTCTAGTTAAAATAATTCTTCGAACTTCTTTGTTTTTTAAAGCTCTTACTGCCAAAGCAACAGCGGTATACGTTTTTCCAGTCCCGGCAGGACCTATAGCAAAAAGCATGTCATTCTCTTCCAGAACATCAACCATTTTTCGTTGATTAACAGTACGGGCTTTTACATGCCTACCTCCATTTCCATGCACGATAACCTCATCTCCTTTTGAACTTTCAACAACACTAGCTCCTTTAGTTCCTAGAACATTCTTTATATTATTCTCTGTCAAATCATTGTACTTTTCAAAATGTTGAATCAAAAGATTTATCGCTTCAGAAAACTCATTAAGTAATTCCGCTTCCCCTAAAACAATTAAATTAGTACCTCTAGCGACTACCTTAAGTTTTGGAAAGAAAGATTTTATCAACTTAAGTTTAACTTCGTTTACCCCAAATAAATCAAGCGGATTAATACCCAATATTTCGATGATTTTCTCCTGCAATGTTTCTTTCTTAATTCAGCTTTCAAAAGTAATACAATCCAAACTTAAAATTTGCTTATTTTTATTCAACGAAATCATTACTTTTGAACAGTTTGTTTATAACATAGCATGAAAATCATTACACTAACAACTGACATGGGACTCAAAGACTACTATGTAGCCGCTGTCAAAGGGGCTATATTGAGTGAGTTGCCTAATGCTAACATTATTGACATAAGTCACCAGATTGCTTCATTCGATATTGCTCAAGCCTCGTTTGTCATAAAAAACTGTTACAGCGACTTTCCAAGAGGAACTATCCATATTATAAGTATAAATCCAGGAAATAGTTCCGATACAAAGCATTTATTGGTAGAAAACTTTGGACATTATTTTATTGGAGCTGATAATGGTATTTTTTCATTGTTATTTGACAAACAACCAGATAATATTTTTCAACTAACCATACGAGAAGAAGAAAATACGCAATGTTTTCCCACGAAAAATGTATTTGTAAAAGCAGCTTGTCATATCGCTCGAGGTGGTACACCTGAAATTATTGGAAAACGGACCACAGAACTCAAAAAAAGGCAACTCTTTAGGGCCACAGTTGAAGATCACGTGATAAAAGGAACCGTTGCTTACATTGATTGTTATGGAAACATAATAACTAACATATCAAAAAAAATATTTCAGGAAGTTGGAAAAGGCCGTGAATTTAGGATTTATTTAACCCGTGCGGGTTATATGATATCTAAAATTCACAAACAATATAGTGATGTTCCCGAAGGTGAGAAAGTTGCTATTTTTAGCAGCTCAGGTAATTTGGAGATTGCAATCAACAAAGGAGTCGAAGGTTCAGGAGGTGGCGCCAATAAGCTTTTTGGATTAAAAATAAATGACACTATTACCATTGAATTTAAAGAAGCCGAGAATAAAGCGCAAAACCTAACTAACATCCATGATTACTCGAATAGTTAAACTTACCATTTCTCCTTCTAAGAAGGAAGAGTTCAGGACCATTTTCATTACAAATAAAGAACATATCAGAAGCTTTGAAGGTTGTTTACACGTTGAACTTCTTCAAGATAAAAAATACGAAAATATATTTTTCACGTATAGTAAATGGGAAGGAGAAGAGTTTATTGAGAAATACAGAAAATCAGAGCTTTTTGGTGGTGTTTGGAAAAAAACCAAAGCTTGCTTTTGCGCTCCACCTGAAGCATGGAGTGCAGATGAATTATTTAGCCTGTAAACTACTTTTTTATTTTTTCCTCTATCCTCTCTAATCGCTCGGTAATCTCTTGGAGTTTGTTCAATATAAGAATATGTGTTTTTTTGGCATCAATTCCCACAGGACTCTCATCACTGTGTATGACTTTCGCAATTTCATCGTAAATTTCTTTCTCTATATCGTATTTCATAAGTCTTTTTTTTTAAACATTATTCAAACATATCGCTCTTTTCAAATGAATAAGCATTGAAAGTTCCTGAAGCAGTTGCAACAAGCTCGTTGTTTTGATTATATATTTTACCTTCAGCAATCAATATCCTTTTGCCTTTGCGAAGCACTATACCAATGCCTATCAATTCATCTCCAAGAAATACAGCTGATAAATAGTTAATTTTAAATTCGATAGTCGAAACAGCTTTATTTTCAAATTCTACTGCAGAAAGAGCAGCAACACCCATTACTCCATCCATAAAACCTGACATTGCACCTCCATGCATCGCAGTTGGCGTAGCTAAATGTGCATCTTTTACAACCATCTTATATTCAATATGACCGGGTTCAATTACCCTATAATCCATATCGAATAAGCGACCAAAATTGTTGTATTTATTATATATCTCTAGAATATCCATAGATGCACTATTTAAGAACAAAGAAACAATAATATGTAAAACAATTACCTTTCAATAATATATTCTCAATAAATCAATGAATTCACCTTCAAAATCGAGACAATTTCTGCTCAATATTTTTACATTTGCAGACTTAATTTTTTGAAAATGATAAAAGTAACGTTACCGGACAATAGTGTAAGAGAATATGAAAGAGGAACAACTTCATGGGATGTTGCAAAAAGTATTAGCGAAGGGTTAGCTAGAAATGTCCTTGCAGCAAAAGTAAATGGAGAAGTATGGGACTTAACCCGGCCACTTATTACCGACTCTTCGGTTAGCCTTTTATCGTTTCAAGACAAAGACGGAAAAGCGACAATGTGGCACAGTTCTGCGCACCTTTTGGCCGAGGCTATTGAGTTTTATTATCCTGGGGTAAAACTAGCCATTGGACCAAATATAGAGAATGGTTTTTATTATGACGTCGATTTCATGGACTATGAACTTCGAGATAGTGACCTAAAAAAGATTGAAGAAAAAATAATCGAACTTGCGCGTACTAAATGTGAGTACATCAGAAAAGAGATATCTAAAGCTGATGCGATTAAATATTTCACAGAAAAAGACGACGAATACAAGCTTGAGTTGATTGATGACCTAGAGGACGGCACTATTACATTTTATACGCAAGGAAAATTTACTGATTTGTGCAGAGGTCCTCATATTCCAAATACTGGATATATAAAAGCTGTTAAGTTACTTTCTATTGCTGGCGCTTACTGGCGCGGTGATGAAAAGAGAAAACAATTGACGCGTATTTATGGAATTACGTTTCAAAAGAATAAAGAATTAATTGCTCATCTTGAAATGCTTGAAGAAGCTAAAAAGAGAGATCATAGAAAATTAGGGAAAGAACTAGAATTATTTGCATTCTCTCCTCGTGTTGGCATGGGCCTTCCCTTATGGTTGCCTAAAGGTGCAGCGCTAAGAGAACGCTTGATCAATTTCATGAAAGACGCGCAAATTAAATCAGGATATTCGCCGGTTGTTACTCCCCACATTGGACATAAAGATCTTTATGTTTGTTCAGGACATTATGAAAAATATGGAGAAGATAGTTTTCAATCCATAAAAACGCCTAATGAGAACGAAGAGTTTTTATTAAAACCTATGAACTGCCCTCATCATTGTGAAATTTATAAAACTTCTCCTAAATCGTATAAAGATTTACCTTTACGACTAGCTGAATTTGGGACAGTATATCGTTACGAGCAAAGTGGAGAACTACATGGATTAACTCGTGTTAGAGGGTTTACGCAAGATGATGCACACATATTTTGTCGTCCTGACCAAGTAGAAGAGGAATTTAAAAAAGTGATTGAGTTAGTAATGTATACTTTTAATGCATTAGATTTTAATGACTATACAGCTCAAATTTCATTGAGAGATCCTAATGACAATGAAAAATACATTGGAAGTGATGAAAACTGGAAAAAAGCCGAAGCATCAATAATTAAGGCCTCTGGAGAAATGGGTCTAAATACAGTTATAGAATATGGGGAAGCAGCATTCTACGGTCCAAAGCTTGACTTTATGGTAAAAGATGCTTTAGGCAGAAGCTGGCAACTAGGTACAATTCAAGTTGACTACAATTTACCCGAGCGTTTTGAATTAGAATACATAGGTTCTGATAATCAAAAGCACAGACCGGTAATGATACACCGAGCTCCATTCGGATCGCTTGAAAGATTTATTGCTGTATTAATTGAACACACGGCTGGAAAGTTCCCTTTATGGTTAAATCCTGAACAGGTTACAGTGCTTCCAATTAGTGAGAAATACAATGAATATGCAAAGGAAGTTTTTAATTCGTTAAATAATTACGATATTCGCGGACTTGTTGACGAAAGATACGAGAAAATCGGCAAAAAAATACGAGATGCAGAAATGCTAAAAATACCGTATATGTTGATCGTTGGAGAGAATGAGATGAACGAAAAGAAGGTTTCTGTCAGAAAACAAGGAGAAGGTGATATAGGTGTTTTTTCATTAGAAGAGTTCGCTGAAATCGTCCAAAAAGAAATAAATGAAAAATTAAGTCAGTAAGCTGAATAATTTTTACAGTAATTATAATTAAACATTTAGTACTATTAAACCTAAAAAAAATAACAGAGGGAGAAGAGTCTTTACAGAGGACGCTCACAAAATAAACGACAAAATTCTTTCAAGAGAAGTACGTGTTGTAGGAGAAGGAATTGAGTCTGCAGTTTATCCGCTTCAAGAAGCGCTTGAATTAGCAACTGCACAAGATTTAGATTTGGTTGAGATATCACCTAAAGCAGTTCCTCCTGTTTGTAAAATAATAGATTACAAAAAATTCCTTTACGAACAAAAACGTAAAGAAAAGGAACTGAAAAAGAATCAGAGTAAAGTTGTCGTTAAGGAAATCCGTTATGGACCTAATACGGATGATCATGATTTTGATTTTAAATTAAAACATGCTAGAGCTTTCCTGACAGAAGGTTCTAAAGTTAAAGCATATGTTTTCTTTAAAGGAAGAACGATTGTATTTAAAGATCGAGGGGAAATTTTATTATTAAAGTTAGCCCAAGAGATTGATGACCTAGGTGTGGTAGAGCAAATGCCACAGCTAATGGGAAAAAGGATGATTATGATGATCAATCCTAAGAAAAAATAGAATAAGTAAGTAATAACTATATATATAAAAAAAGAAGCAAAATGCCAAAAATGAAGACTAAGTCTAGTGCCAAGAAACGTTTTAAATTGACGGGCTCTGGAAAAATCAAAAGAAAGCACGCTTTTAAAAGTCACATCTTGACGAAAAAATCTAAAAAACGTAAGAGAAATCTAACAAAATCAGGATTGGTTCATAAATCAGATGTAGCTCATATAAAGACGCAGCTTTGTGCTTAGAAACTCTAAGCCGGTTTAATTAATTAAATGTTTAACCAAGTAATTAGTAAAAAACAAAGAGAGCTTAAATAGCCACTAATTATTAAAAAACTAGAAAAATGCCAAGATCAGTAAACAGCGTAGCCGCAAAGGCCCGAAGAAAAAAGATATTAAAACAAGCAAAAGGATACTTCGGAAGAAGAAAAAATGTTCACACAGTTGCTAAAAACGCAGTTGATAGAGGACTTACTTTTGCTTATAGAGACAGAAAGCAAAACAAAAGAAATTTCCGTTCATTATGGATTACAAGGATAAATGCAGGTGCTAGAGAGTATGGCATGAATTATTCTGAATTCATGGGGAAAGTGACTAAAAATGGAATTTCATTAAACAGAAAAGTATTGGCTGATTTAGCAATGAATCACCCTGATGCTTTTAAAGCTGTTGTCGATAAAATAAAATAAATACTTTGTTATTACTTATTTAGAAAAAGGAGAAACGTTTGTTTCTCCTTTTTTGTTTTTTGACCATCTATACTATTTTCTCCGTATTCTTAAAAAAAAATTAATTTAGCTTAACTAACACGAAAACATTGGATTCAACAGTTCTTCACATAAAGCAGCTCTCCAAAAAATATAAAGATGTACTTGCTTTGGATAACCTAAACTTAAAGGTTGAAAAAGGAACCGTCTTTGGACTGCTAGGACCGAATGGTAGTGGTAAAACCACCACTCTTGGTATTTTATTAGGAGTTTTAAGACAATCTGAGGGCAGTTACTCATGGTTCGGAAATGGTGCTGCTTCGGAGAATCGATTAAGAATAGGCGCTTTATTAGAAACGCCAAACTACTATCCCTATTTAACAGCTATTCAAAACTTAGTTATTGTTGCTAAAATTAAAAAGATAGACAACGTTTCTGAAAGAATTGATAATGCATTAAAGGTCGTTAATTTATACGATAGAAGAAATTCAAATTTCAAAACCTATTCATTAGGAATGAAACAAAGGCTAGCAATTGCTGGCGCTTTGTTAAACGACCCTGAGGTTTTGGTTTTAGATGAACCTACAAACGGATTAGACCCGCAAGGAATTGCTGAAATACGAGAACTAATTATAAAAATATCGAAAGAAGGCAAGACGATTATCATTGCTTCACATATTTTAGATGAAATAGAAAAAGTATGTACGCATGTTGCTATATTAAAATTTGGCAACCTGATTAGACAAGGTACAATTGGAGAAATCATTGGTAGTGATAATTTTGTGATAATTTCATCATCTGATATGATTGCGCTTAACACTGCTATTAGCAACAATAATGAAATGGAAGTTTCCAAATCCAAAGAAAACGAAATCACCATTAAAGTGGATAAAGATATGACCACCGAAATGATTAATAAATATTTCTTTGATAAAGGAGTTGTACTATCAAAATTAAAATCTCATTCGGAGAGTTTAGAAACACAGTTCTTAGAGATTATTAAATAATGTTAAACCTATTAAGCATAGAATATAGTAAAGTAAAGAATTATACTACTTTTTGGGTAATGCTTATCATTTACGCTGCTCTTATCCCCTTAATTATTTGGGGAATTTCTGCATTCGATTTCGGACAAGAAGGAACACCTCTGTATTGGGAAGGGTCTTCAGTATTTAAATTCCCTGTTGTGTGGAATGGTGTGACCTGGGTTGCAAGTTGGTTTAATTTACTTCTTGGCATTTTAATTGTCTTAATTATTTGCAACGATTTTAATTATCGGACATTTAAACAAAACGTCATAGATGGATTAAGTAAGCAACAAGTTATAGCTTCAAAATTTCTATTTCTTATAGCCTTAGCCATAGTGGTTACTCTATATACATTTTTGTTAGGAACAATATTTGGACTTGCTTTTTCGGATGGAGGTAATATGCTTGATGATATATATTACATAGGAATTTATTTTATTCAAACCATTGGTTATTTTACACTTGCATTTCTTTTTTCTATTCTATTAAGAAAAACGGCTTTATCAATTATAATTTTCACTCTTGCTATTATAGTTGTAAACCCATTAATATCTTTGGCAATATCGCTAACTATAGGAGACAACTCTATTGTTCAGTTTTTCCCAATTAATTCAATTTCTGAATTGACACCATTCCCACTTAAATGGTTAACGGATATGGTTCAATCCAATCCTGAGTCACAGTCTCAAGGAATGGAACAAGTAAACATGCTTATTTCTCAGCCAATAAGAACGGTAGTTGCAACAATATACATTGCAATATTTGTATTTATTTCAAACTTAATTTTAAAGAAAAGAGATTTGTAATTCAGCGGTTATGCCAAGTCGAATTGATCTTTTTACAAATTCGCTTCCAACCAATCCCTATAAACAGGACTGGCATTCATTCCTCCATGTTTATGTCCTGAAAGAGTAATTAACTCATCCTTACTACTAAAGTGTTCTTTTAATTTAACAGATGCGCCATAATAAATAATTTCATCGGCATCTCCGTGGAAAATAGAAATTGGGGATTTTACTTTTGGAATAAATTCATGCGTTTTTAGCTTATACTCTAAAAAATAACCAGGTACCAAGGGATATTGATTATTCATCATATCAAGCATACTATAATAAGGCGCCAGCAGAATTAAGTGCTTTGCATTAGATTTAGATGCGATCATAGCTGCAGGTCCAGTTCCTATTGAGTAACCTACTATTATTATATTCTGTTCTTCATAATACGCACAAAGACTGTCATATGCAATTTCTACATCAGAATAAAATTGATTTTGGCTAATGATTTCGCCCTCACTTTTACCAAAACCTCTATAATCCAAAACAAAACAATCGTAATTTATATCTGTATAGGTTTTGGCAGCACTTACACATGTTGTAATGGCTCCAGCATTACCATGCAAATAAAACACAAGTCCTTTTGAATTATTCGCTTTAAATACTACACCGCTTAATTTTGTTCCATCGTTACCTACTATTACCTTTTCTTCAAATTCAACATCAAAATGATATTGATAATCAAAAGATAATTTAGTTGGGTGAAAAAGTATGTTCTCCTGCTGAACATACAAATAGGTACAAGCAACAATGTACAATACAAGAAGTAATGAAAATAGCCACTTCCCTATTTTGATTACAATTTTCATAACCTGTTCAAGCCGTCAATAGCTGGCTCATAATTAGTTTCAATTGAAAGAATATAATTATAAACATCTCTAGCAGCTTTTGTATCTCCTCTCACTTCATAACCAAGTCCCAAATTATACCAAGCCTGAATATACCCAGGGTTTATATCAACCGCTCTCTTAAAGTTCTCTAATGCTTTATCAACTATTGTATCTTTTGTATATTGAACCATATCATCACGATAAATTCCAACATACGTATTTCCTATATTAAAATAAGCTTCTTCGAAAGTTGAGTCAATTTCTAACATCATATTAAAATATGTTCTTGCCTCCAAATGTCTATCTGAAAAATGCAGGTATAATCCCTTATTACGAATCGCCTCCATGCTTTTAGGGAATATTTCTAATGCAGCATCATAATAAGTCAGTGCCAAATCATTTTGTTGTTGGGCATAAATCCAGCCCAATTGAATCATAGCAGCATAATAATTAGCATCCATTTCTATGGCAGTCTGATAAGATGACTCTGCCAACTTCATGTTTCCTAACGATTCGTAAATCTTACCTTTAACATAGTAAGGGCGTGGTAAATACTGATTCTCTTTCAGCACTCTATTTACGTACACCATAGCCTTATCTGGTTCACTATACGCAGCCTTAAGTTCTGCCAATAATAATAATGCATCCGCATTAATAGAATCATATTCTAAGGCATAGTTTAAGTAAATTTCAGCTTGATCTAATAGAGACACATCTCCTTTATACATCGCAGATGCGTATTGTATTTCTGCTTTTGCATAGTTCATAGCTGCTGATTCGGGAGCAAGTTTCAATGCTCTGTTAATATCATCAACAGCTTTTTTAAACTTATAATGATTTTTATAATATAACGCGCGTTTGTAATAACCATTTGGAGATTCTGGACTGCCTAAAATTTCTTCTTCTAATGCCGTTAAAGGATTTTCCAACACAACATTTTCACCTGTAGAATCTTCAGAAATATTAATCCCTGTTTCAACTGTCTTAACTTCCGACTCTGTTCCGCAGCCAACCACAATCAATAAACAAAGTATCCAAATTGTATTTTTCATTAATCTTAAATAAAATGAGCGCTATCAATTGCATGATAGCGCCCAAATATAGTCAATTGAAAGGAAGTATTATTTACCTATCAATAACTTGGCTTAGCCTTTTACTAATTTATTTACTTTCCAGAGCTGCCACTACTTTTATTTCCAACTCATCAGAAAGTTCTGGATTGTCCATCAATAATTCTTTTACAGCATCTTTACCTTGCCCTAATTTTGTATCACCGTAACTATACCAAGAACCACTTTTCTTAATAATTTCAAACTCAACACCAAGGTCAATTATTTCCCCCAATTTAGAAATACCTTTTCCGTACATGATATCAAATTCTGCTAATCGGAAAGGTGGAGCTACTTTATTTTTTACAATTTTTACACGTGTTCTATTGCCAACTACTTCATCTCCATTTTTAATCTGAGTAGAACGACGAATATCTAATCTGATAGTAGAATAAAATTTAAGTGCATTCCCTCCTGAAGTTGTTTCAGGGTTTCCGAACATTACACCAATTTTTTCACGTAATTGATTAATAAAGATACAACAGGTATTTGCCTTATTAATAGAGGCTGTTAACTTCCTCAATGCTTTAGACATTAATCTAGCTTGAAGTCCCATTTGACTATCTCCCATTTCTCCTTCAATCTCCGCTTTTGGAGTAAGGGCTGCAACTGAATCAATTACCACCAAATCAATCGCTCCTGAACGAATTAAATTGTCCGCAATTTCTAGTGCCTGCTCACCATTATCTGGCTGAGAGATTAATAAGTTATCAATATCAACACCTAAGGCTTTTGCATAAAACTGATCAAATGCGTGTTCTGCATCAATAAATGCTGCAATTCCTCCTGCTTTTTGACACTCAGCAATTGCATGAATTGCCAAAGTTGTTTTACCTGATGATTCAGGCCCATAAATTTCAACAACCCTTCCTTTTGGGAAACCACCAACTCCTAATGCTCTGTTTATTGTAACAGAACCGGAAGAGATAACCTCCATTTCTGCTATTGCGTTGTCTCCTAATCGCATAACCGTACCTTTACCATACGATTTTTCTAATCTATCAAGCGTTGCTTGCAACGCTTTTAATTTTTCTGTGTTTGCTACTTTTTCTTTTGCTACTGCCATAATGAATAATTTTTCTACAATTATACGAGTAGGAGGACGTAAACTACTTACGTTGTTCTTTTAATCCTCCAATTCTTCTAAAATTTGTTGAGTATGATGTTTTGTTTTAACCTTTTCAAATATTTTAATTATAATTCCTTCTCCATCTATTATAAACGTTTTACGAAAAATCCCTTCATATTCTCTTCCCATAAACTTTTTTAATCCCCAACATTCAAATTGATTGATCATTACCTTTTCCGTATCTGCAATTAATGGAAATGGTAAATCATATTTTTCAATAAATCCTTGATGTTTTTTTTCTGTATCAGCACTTACTCCAACAATTGCAAACCCTTTATCCAACAATAACGCATAGTTATCTCTCAAATTACATGCTTGCATTGTACATCCAGGTGTATTATCTTTTGGATAAAAATAAACTAGCAAAGTTTTTCCAGCAAAATCAGCTAATTTTACGTTATTTCCATTTTGATCTACTCCACTAAAATTAGGAGCTTTAACTCCCACCTTAATATCACTCATAATTTTTAGTTTAGTCTACAAAGGACCGAATACTTGGCTAATATATCAATAATAGATATACAAAATTATCAACAACTCATTTTTTAATCAACATATGATCAGTTTTTGAACATTGCGCGAAATACATTTTGGATTACACATATAATCACTAACATTGTAATATATGGCGATAGAAAGAATTACGGAATCAGAATCCAATCATAATCATTTGGACAAAATGAGCACAAGAGAGCTTCTGAACAATATGAATAAAGAGGATAAAACTATTCCTGATGCGATAGAAAAAGTCATTCCCGCAATAGAGAAGTTAGTTGATGAAATTGTAATTCGCATTAACAAAGGTGGCCGTTTATTTTATATTGGCGCAGGCACAAGTGGAAGGCTAGGCATTGTTGATGCAAGCGAGTGCCCTCCAACGTTCGGGGTTCCCCAAGGAATGGTAATCGGATTGATAGCTGGTGGTGATGATGCAATACGAAATGCTGTAGAATTTGCTGAAGATAATGAACATGGAGCATGGAATGACCTTCAAGAGTATAACATTGGAAAAGATGATGTTGTGATCGGAATTGCAGCTTCGGGCACTACTCCTTACGTAATAGGTGCATTTAATAAATGTAATGAATTCGGTATCTTAACTGGAAGCATCTCTTGCAATCCAGGAAGCCCAATCGATCTATTAGCTAAGCACTCCATCGTTCCTGTAGTTGGTCCAGAATTTGTTACAGGAAGTACGCGAATGAAGTCTGGAACCGCTCAAAAATTGATTCTTAATATGATTTCTACATCAGTAATGATAAAAATAGGCCGTGTGGAAGGGAACAGAATGGTTGATATGCAACTAAGTAATGCTAAATTAGTCGATAGAGGAACAAAAATGGTGATGGACCAATTGGAAAATTCTTATGATGAAGCTAATAGACTATTAATAGAACACGGAAGCGTTCGTAAAGCAGTTGATGCTGGAAAGAAATAAAGAAGCATAAACTATGCTCTTTTTATATGCTATTCTTCCTTATCAATATCATCAAAACCATCATCGTGAAACAACTCTTGATCTAACTTTCCTAAAATTTTAAACTCTGTCCTTCTGTTTCTTTGACGACCTACCGGGTTATCTGAGCCATCCGCATTTGTGTTTTCCGCAATTGGAATTGTCTCACCATATCCTTTTGCTTGTAATCTTTCAATTTTAATACCTTTTTTAATTAAATATTGAACTACACTTTCAGCACGTTTTTGAGACAATTTAACGTTATATGCGTCATCTCCTTTACTATCTGTATGGGATGCTATTAAAACAACAATATCAGGATTATCTATCAAAATCACCAATAACGTTGTGTCTATTGAATTCCTAGCAATATCCGTTAAATTTGGGCTATCAAAATCGTAATAAATATTTTTCAAAGCAACACGTCCAGTTGGAATTTTCTCAACTATTATATCTTCACATATACTATCTGACTTTTGTAAATTGAGTGTTGAGACTCTAACTTTCCCATTAAGATACCCTCCAGTTATGGTTTGAATTAGATAATTGAAACCTGGGTATAACTTTACATTAAATTTACAATCACTCACATCAGTTTCCTGAGATAAAAACTGACCCGCTTCATCAACAATGTAAATTTTTAATTTCGTTTTACTATCTACACAGTTTAAAGTTTCCTTATCAATAATATTTCCACAATAGTTTAATTCTATAACATCATTATACATGAATTCATAAATATCATCACAACAAGTAGCATTATACAAAGATTGACCTCCTTCTCTATTGGATACAAAATATCCACCTTTACTATTGGGATATAGAATGAAATCCAAATCATCCTCTTTCGAATTAATAGGTATTCCCATATTTATTGATGGTTCAAATTTATTTCTCTCACCGACAGCTTTAAAAATATCCAGTCCTCCAAAGGATGGCTTTCCATTTGTACTATAGTACAGCGTTTTTGTTTTCACATTATAATAAGGCGTCATTTCTGAACCTATCGAGTTTATATTATCTCCTGCATTAGAAGGTGTTATAAACTTTTCATTTTTATCACTATATTCAGTATACCATATATCTGTGCCCCCTTTTCCTCCAGGTCTATCAGAGATAAAATAAATCACTTCTTGCTTTGTTTCTGAGTCTCTTCCTACGGTTGGATGCGAAGATGTAGAGCCCGGCATGTTAACCTGTTTTCCCATTAACTCTGGCTCACCCCATTCTGCTTCATTTTTTTCTGAAAAATATATTTTACAATTCACCTTATATTTCCAATCTTCAGCACATCTTGAAAAATAAAAACGGGAACTGTCCAAAGAAAAGGTTCCATTAGCAACATCTTCATCAGGACTATTAAAAGGGCCTTTCCATTCTCCTTTATATTCCCAAACATCATTTACTTTTTCCGCAACATAAAATTTACGTATCGGCAGTGTCAAACTATCAATACTATCGAGGTAATAATAATTTTCTTGATCCTCTCTTAAGGATCCAAAAACGATTTTATTTTGAGTCAAAGGAATAGGTGAAAAATCAATGTGTGGATTATTAATACTTCCTGGAAGATGCACAACAACTGCATTCTCGCTTGAATCCCGATAAGAGATTGCTAAATCACAACCCGCTAATTCTTCTTTATACAATATGCTTAATTCTGGAGCACTTGCTCTTCTGGCTACATCTTTAAATTTCAGTAAATTAGCCTTAGCACCTTCATAATCCCCTATTTGCTTTTGCATAACAGCCCAGTAAAATAGTGCATCAGGATACTTAGCATCTTTGCCCTCACCACTTTTATCGACAATTTCCTTAAAACATTTCGCAGCTTCCGCATAATTACGCGTATACATATACAGTTCAGCCAACTTCAATAGATAGAGATCCTTTTCTGGTTTAAGTACCACTAATTCTTTATAATACTTCAGAGCAATATATGCACTACCTGTTTTTTCAGCAGATTTAGCCAATCCCTTGATTTGAGATGCTTTCTCTTCAACTATCTGAAATGTTGTATCCTGTGCTATTCCTAAATTGGAAAGCAATAGAAAGCAGGTGATAAATAATATTTTATTCAAATTAAATGGCATTAATATCTTTCACAAGGAATTGTTAATCTCTTTGACTTACTGCAGGGAGCAATATAAATAATGGACACTTCAAATGTTCCTTTTCGATCTACATTTTTACTCAATGTAGAAATATTAACATCATAACTAAAGCCTAAATCAAAATCTTTCAGGTAATTAACACCTATAACCGGATAAACAGCATCTCTATTCGTTTCTATTCCATTTCTGTAAAAGACTCCGCCAAAGATTGCCGGAATAACTTTATTACCTGTTTTATACCGAAAATTAGATCCAACAATAAAATCATTTGCCTTTGCAGTCCACATTAATAGAAACTTTGGTTGCATTGTTAGTTTTGAAGAGTGATAATACTCCAGTTCACCATGTATTACATTTCTAATTCTTAGCCTTTCTTTGGATTCTGAGAAATAGTCGTTTGCAAAATAAGAGTCCCGAGGTCTATTCAGGTGATTTAAAGCTACCCCTACCTTAGGTTGCAGTTTCCCAAATTGCTTTGACCACTGCACTCCAAAATTCAAGTCAAGATAAGTTAGTGATGGAGACAATGCAGACTCCTGGTTTGGCGTTGCTGTATTAAATGACCCTGTAGGATAATCCCATTGAACGGGAAAAGTTTGTGCGGACAAATCAGAATTTCGAAAAACAAGACCTGTTTGAACTCCAGCTCGTAAATTATGATCCCCCAATGAAAAAGCATATGCTACAGATAATAGAATTTTATTTGTAGAAAAATTAATCCCTCCGAATTCATCGTGCGCAATTAAAATACCCGCATTAACCTCTTGAGAACGCAAACGAAAAGTTTTATCAAATGAAATAATAGATGTTGTTATTCCTTTATTCACTGGAGGATTAATCTGTTTCCATTGATTTCTGTAATTCCCTGTTATTCTAAAATCACCCTCAAAATCACCCATTTTAGAAGGATTCAATAAATGATCCGAAGCATAAAATTGCGATAAGTGAATATCTTGAGCGTTATATTCTCCCAAAAAAATAAAAGACAACAGCAATATGGTTAAACTTCTATAGTTCATTTACCAATTTCCAGTTCCAGTTAGATAAAAGTTTGCCATGTAAAGCAATTGTTCGTATGTAAATTCACACATACAAGCTCCGGGAAAGCCAGACATAGCATTGCCAACATGTGGAGTAAAATAATCTCCATTACCATCAGTATCCAAACCTAAAAACCTGCAAGTTGTAGGATCGCACGTACCCTCTGGATCGGCAGGTGTATCACATATCTCATCACCATCAGTACTGCAGTTAGAACCATCTACTAGTTCACTTCCTTCAAATGAATTCAATAGTCCAAAATAATGGCCCATTTCATGGACCAGTGCTTTCAAATTATCTTGATAACAACCATTTCCTTCTTTTTTTATTACAAGTCCACTTGAATCGGTATGCGTAATATATCCTTGATCTGAGTAACTGCAATCTCCAGCTGGGTTTGTAATGTTGAACACGTAAAAAATATTTATTCTTTCTTCCTCGTGATATTTAACTTGCATTTCTACCCAATGGCTGTCAACATCAAATTCATCGTATCTCCAATCATCAATATATTTAAACTCACAAACTTCGAAGGAAACACATATTGGACTAAAGTATCTGTTTAACGTATCTATATTCGTTAATATATCTGCTTCCTGAATTACAGGATTCCCTATGCTATCGTTCACGACATGGATAACCACAGAGAACTTTTTATCTAAACAAGGAAGTCTATCTATTACCTGAGAAAAACAATTTATGGAGATAATAAAAGCAACTATGAAAAATGAAATATGTTTGGTAAACTTCATAATTATCTTTAAATGTACCCCAAAAGTAGGTAAAATTATGTAGTTTTGTTTAACAACAGATAGGATTAAATTGTTTTTAATTTTAATTACAAAATTTAATGAAGCAAATACGTATTTCTCTTTCAATCCTTTTTTGTGTATGTATTGCAAATAGCTTTCTATCCCAAACAGCTAATATCACTCAAGGCTGCTCGCCTTTAGAAGTTCAATTTACGGCTCCAGGAGGCACTACTTGGTTTTGGGATTTTATAGATGGTGCTACTTCAAGTCTTGCGGATCCTATTCATACATTTACAACTGGAACCTATGATGTGGAATATTCAGAATCAGTTGCAGGGCCTATAATTGGAATTTTAACAATAACTGTTTACGATAAGATAATACCAGAATATTCAGCTATTTCTCCTACCCAGGGATGTGCACCGTTATCTGTTACATTTGAAGATAATAATACAATTACTCCTCCTGGAGTTAATATCACTGGGTATACATGGACTTCTACCGGACCAGGAATAACTGGTTCTCCAGTTACATTTGTTTACAATAACGCTGGTGTTTATGACCTTTCGATGAATGTTACAACTAACTTGTCTTCATGCGATACAACAGTTAATTTTGTAGATATTGTTTCAGTAAGTACTGTTTCGACAAACTTTAGCATTACTCCTTCAGCATCTGCGTGCACCCCTCCTTTAATAGCTAATTTTAATGATTTGTCATCCACAAATAATGCTCCGCCCCTTACCTATTTTTGGGATTTTGGAAATGGTAACACATCAATTCTTCAAAATCCAGCAAATGAAACATACCCTTCGATAGGTACATACACAGTAACATTAACAACCACTGATACAAACGGCTGTGCAAATTCTTTTTCTTCAAACATTAGTACAGAAAGCCCTGCATCTAGTTTTGTTATTCCAGATACCATTTGCATTAATACAGACCTTGTTCCTGTAAATAATTCTTCTGTCGCTAGTTATTTATGGGATTTTGGAAGTAACTCTATTGCGTCAACACCCCTTACAATATCGGAACCAACGGTTCAATTCACAAGTAATGGATTGCAATCGATTACTTTAACTGCAACCTCAGGAAGTTGCTCTCATGATACTACATTGCAAATTTTTGTGGAAGCTCCTACTGTTTCGTTTGTTTCCACACCTGGTTACTTTTGCTATGAACCCGCAACAATTAGCTATACGGGAAGTTCGTCTAATAATATATTAAGTTGGGAATGGACTTTCGGGGATGATAGCTTAGGCACCGGTCAATCTTTATTACACGAATATATAATCGGAGATACCACTTATTCGGAACATGGGGAGAATATAATATCGACAACATTAACTATAACTACGTTTGCTGGATGTATTGCTGAATTTACAGCTACTGATACAATTCACTTACCATGGGCACGTTTTATGCCTGATGTTGTGAATGGATGCGCTCCTTTAACTGTTACATTTTCTGATTCAAGCATGTCTAATACTCCTTCAGAACCCATTGTGCAATGGGAGTATGATTATGGAGATGGAAACTCAGCTACTTTTATAAATGACAATCCAAATAGCTATGTATTTAATACCCCTGGTGAATATGATGTTGTATTAATAATTACCAATAGTTCAGGCTGTACAGATACATCAGACGCTATTAGAATAGAAGTTGGTGACCTTGTTGCCCTTGACTTTTCTGCTGATATTACAAGCGTTTGTCCAGGAGATCCTGTTACTTTTACAAGTCTAACACCGTCGCCATCTAATATAGATGCTTGGCACTATTATTCTGATGAAGATAGACAATTTCATTGCTACCAGGATTCAAATGCTGTTTGGTCTTATAATAACGTAACCGGATTTCAAGATGTTACTTTAACCGGTGAATACAATGGATGTTGGTCAACAACTACAAAACCCAACTACATTGAGGTTAAGGGTCCTATAGCAGACTTTAATTACAGACAAGACTGTGACACGCCTATGGATGTTCTATTTTCTGATTCAAGCAGTGAGGCCACATCTATTTCCTGGGACTTTGGAGATGGAAATAACTCTACAACAAATACGGTTCCTCACACTTATGCAGCAACCGGGGACTACAATATTGTGTTAACAGCCTCAAGCTCAACTTCAGGCTGCCCGGATTCAAAAGACTCTGTGACGGTTCATATTAGAACGATTATAGCGAACTTCACTACGGATACATTACTTTGCGGAGGAATATCCTATGATTATGACGCTACTCCATCTACAGATGTGAACGAATTTTGTAATAGAGGATATACCTGGTTTTTTAGCGACACTACTTTACGTCCCTTAACAGGGAGTTCTCCAACAGAATCAATTGTTTTTAACTCTAGAGATTTACAAACCATCGGATTAGTTGTAGAAGACATTAATGGTTGTGTTGACACACTTATTGAAGAAATTACAATTTTTAGTGGTATTGCAAATTTTTCTGTAAACGATACCACCATATGTATTCCTTCAACAATAACATTTGGAGATTCAACAATAGCAGACACGGTGATAACAAATTGGGATTGGGATTTTGGAGATGGGAATACTTCAACTATTCAGCACCCTACTAACATTTATTCTACTCCATCAGGAAGCACTATCCCTGTAACGCTTACTACAACTGACATTATGGGCTGCATCGCAACCGCCCAACTCAACCTAATAGTTTATGAACCAACGAGAATTTTTGGAGTGAGCCCAAGCCCTGCTAATGTATGCGTAGATGAAAATATTTATTTCATTACTACAGACTTTACTAGTCAGGGCTCTAACCTTAGCTTTAGTTGGGATTTTGATGACGGAAATACTTCTAATTTCCAAAATGATTCAAATGCATATGCGACTTCCGGAACATTTAATGTTGTTTTATCCTTTACGGAAATAGCTACGGGTTGCTCAGATTCAACTAATGTTATAGTTAATGTTCAAGACTATCCAATTGCTGGTTTTTACTCCAACATTGATACGTTAGCTGCAGTCTGTCCAAATCAGCAAGTGATGTTTACAGATTCCTCTTTTACATTTGGGCCTTCGTTATCTTTTGAATGGGATTTTGGCACTGGAGGACCCCTTGATAATGCACAAAGTCCCTCGACATTTTTCTCTGCTGGAACTTATGATATTGAATTAGTTGTTTCCACAAGTTTTGGTTGCACAGACACATCTATTTACCCTATATATGTTATAGGACCGCAAGCGAGTATCATCATCGACAATAATAATATCTGTAAAGGAGACGCTATTACCTTTACTATAGACAATTATGCTGAAGTAGATTTTTTATCCTGGGATTTTGGAGATGGTGTTGTTGTAACAGATACTATCCCTTTTAGCCCTGTTACACACTTCTATAACTTTTTACCTCCTTCCGGACAAACCTTTGCTTCATTAACT
The DNA here is from genome assembly GCA_963926405.1 of uncultured Flavobacteriales bacterium. Taxonomy (GTDB): domain Bacteria; phylum Bacteroidota; class Bacteroidia; order Flavobacteriales_D; family Parvicellaceae; genus CALSMU01. Next base: position 9,161 of record CAWUXI010000136.1, on the reverse strand, counting down.
GCTTATGGCCTTAATACTTCTTGTCCAGCATCAGCTACTGTTGATATTTTCATCCATGAAGTAAGAGCTGGTTTTACAAGGAATGATGGAATTGATACTGTTATGTGCTTAGGTGAATCTTTAACATTAACCAATAACTCTTTACTCTCAGACACCTATTCATGGACATTAGGTGATGGCGCAACTTCAACCTCATCTACGAATTTTGACTACACATATACTGTTGCAGATACATTCGATATTACTTTATTTGTTGAAAACTCTGTTCTTGGCTGCAAGGACACCATAATAAAACAAGTAATTGTTGCACTGGACCCTATTTTAGACCTTATTGGAGATACTATTTGTTTTTCTGAAACAGGAATTGTGCAAGCGCAAGCAGGAAACCAAAACCCCGACTATACCTATTCATGGGAACCAATAGCCGATGTTGTTTCACCTAACAGTGAAACTACTGCAACTGTTGCTTTAACAGAATCACAATATTTTTATGTTACTGTTGAAGATGTGACAATCAATTGTACTAGTGTGGATTCAGCATTTGTATTTATATATTCAACATTTACAGGATATACTTTTGATACGCTTATCGTAGTTGGAGAAACTCTTAATTTACCCATCATACATCCAGATAATACAGTAATTTTCACATGGGAACCAGAAGATGGTTTAAGCTGTACCCAATGCAGTAACCCTTTGGTTGACCCTGTATTAGAAAATGTAACTTACTATTTAAATGCCGCAGATATTTATGGTTGCTCCAACGCTCTTTATGTCTTTAATATTGAAATTATTCCTGAAACATTATTAGAAGTACCGACAACTTTCACACCTAATGGAGATGGCATAAATGACATTATATACCTAGAAACCTGGGGAATAAAAGAATTGTATGAATTTGAAATCTACAATAGATGGGGTGAACTTTTATTTAGAACAACTGACACTAGCGTTGGATGGAACGGCTTTTATAATGGAATCCTTCAAAACAATGATATTTATGTATTTAAAGCCCGTGCGTTAGATTGGTTTAATGAAGAAATAATTAAAGAAGGACATATTCATTTAATGCGGTAAGTGATTAACCGTATCGCACTAAATTATTAAAAGCATAAAACGATATTGACTGGAGTGTATCGGTGTAACTGTTTTCTAGAACAATAAAATTTAAGCAAAAAAAAGCCGAATCATCTGATTCGGCTTTTCTATTATCAAAACTTATATTAGCTATTGATTGATAACAATTCAATTTCAAATATTAAAGCAGAATTTGGTCCAATTGCGCCTTGTCCGCCACCACCATATCCAGATGATGCAGGCATAAACACTCTATATTTCGCTCCTGTTTTCATATGCAGCAATCCTTCAACCCAACCTTTAATTAATGGATCAGACATATTGTGCGTAAAAGGCTCTGCTCTTTCAACAGAGCTATCGAAAACAGTTCCATCAATCAAAGTGCCATGATAATGCACTGTTACATTATTTTGCATTGTAGGAACATCTCCTTTACCAGGAATTAAAGCTAATAATTGCACACCTGATTCTAATACCTCAACATCAGCTCTCGTTGCATTACTTGCTAAAAACGCTTCACCTTCTCTTAAGTTAACATCCGCCGGACTTTCTACTCTAGGTGGGTTTTGGATTTCATTACTTGTGGAAACAACTACTTTTGTTTCCGCTCCTTCCACATCAGTAGAAGTAGTTCCAGTACAACCAGTCATTAATAATGACCCAATTGCAAATAGCCATAGGTTCTTCATACTTATTTATCTACAGAGATTAATTCGATTTCAAAAATAAGCGCTGCATATGGACCTATATTAGCCCCTGCTCCTTTATCACCATAAGCCAAATTAAAAGGAATGTATAGTTTCCATTTATCACCTTCTTTCATTAATTGTAAAGCTTCTGTCCAACCTTTAATAACTCCACTAACTGGAAAAGATGCTGGTTGACCTCTTTCAACCGAGCTATCAAATACAGTCCCATCAATTAATGTTCCTGTATAGTGCGTAGTTACTTTATCATTTAAACTTGGTGTTGCTCCCGAGCCAGAAGATAACACTTCATATTGTAAACCACTTGGAAGCGTTGTTACTTCTTTTCTTTGGCTATTTTTCGCTAAAAAATCAGCACCTTCCTTAGAAGCTTCTTTTGCCTTCTCAGCTTGTAGTTGCATCATATATTCATTCAATAAAGGACCAACTTCCTCTTTACTAATCGCCAATTCCGAACCATTCAAAATATCCTGCAAGCCTTTAGCCATGGCCTCCACGTTTAAATCTCCTAAACCTTGACCTTTTAAATTCTCAGCAATGTTAACACCTATTCCGTAACTTACTGAATCTAGTTTTGTTTCTAATTTCATTTCTGTTTTGTTTTTATTATTCTTCTGAGCTGACACACTCAAGCCACCGATAAGTAGCATTGTCAATATTATTCCTTTCGTTTTCATATCATTAATTTATTGGTTTGCAAAAATAGAATATAATTGGAAAGAAAAAAACGTGCCAGTATATTTGAATATTCTAAGAGGAAAGTAATACCGTAAAAACTTTATAAAATATACCCTTCGGGCGAATTCACTTCAATTTTTCAAGCTTTAAACAGCAACAACCAATTATATTATTAAATTTGCCTCGATTAATTTCGAAAAAGATTAACATTATTCAATTATTAAATTTGTATAAAATAATTCAAACATGAAAAGAAATATAGCAATTGCACTCGCATTTATTTTCGCCTCAAGTACATTTACGGTTAAAGCTAATGAAGGAATGTGGCTTCCTTTATTGATTAAAAGGTTAAACCATGTAGACATGCAGAAGTGTGGATTACAACTAACTGCTGAAGAAATTTACTCAGTTAATAACTCCAGTTTAAAAGATGCAATTGTTGCATTAGGCGGAGGTTTTTGTACGGGAGAAATAATTTCTAGTGAAGGTTTAATGTTAACAAACCACCACTGTGGATTTGGAACAATCCAAGAAAATAGCACTACAGAACATGATTACCTTACTGATGGTTTTTGGGCTATGAATAAAGAGCAAGAAATTCCTGCTGATTTCGGTGTTTGGTTCTTAGACAGAATGGATGACGTGACTGACATTGTTTTAAAAGGTGTAACAGATGAAATGAAAGAAGGTGAAAGAACTGCTTTAATTCAACAAAACATTGCTGCTTTGACAGCTACTGAAAGTGAAGGTAAAGGAGATAATTTCAAATTACAAATCAAATCGTTTTACTACGGTAACGAATATTACATGTTCAAATACAACGTATTTAATGATGTTCGTTTAGTTGGAGCACCTCCAAGTTCTATTGGTAAATATGGTGGAGACACAGACAACTGGATGTGGCCAAGACACACTGGAGATTTTAGTATGTTTAGAGTTTATGCGAATAAGGACAATAGCCCTGCTGATTTTGCTAAAGAAAATGTTCCTTACACGCCAAAACATCATTTACCAGTTTCTATTGCAGGTGTTGAAGAAGGAGACTATGCAATGATAATGGGATACCCTGGGAGTACAGATAGATATTTAACTTCTTATGGAGTGCAAGACGCTGTTGCAGTTGAACAACCAGCTAGAGTTCTTATTAGAAGAACTAAATTGGACATTATGGAGATAGGAATGAATAAAGAACAAAAGGTTCGTATTCAATATGCTTCTAAGCACGCCGGAACAAGTAACTATTGGAAATATTTTGTTGGGCAAAGTGCACAGTTGGTGAAAAATCATGTTTATGATAAAAAGAAAGCCATTGAAGATTCTTATATAAAATGGGCAAATGCTGATAAAGTAAGAGCTGCAAAATATGGAAATGCTATTACCTTAATAGAAGAAGCTTATAAAAAAAATAATCAATATACCTTACCAAATGTTTACTTTGAAGAAGCTATTTTTCAAGGACCTGATGTATTTTCTTTTGTAATGGGGAACTTTGGATTTAGATCAGAGATGAAAGGAGCACTTGCAAGTGCAGATGAAGAAAAAATTAAAGCAGCTAAAAAAGGAATTAAAGATGCTGCTCCTGCGCACTTTAAAGATTTCAATCAAGAAATTGATGAGAGCCTTTTGGCTTCAATGCTTGAGATGTTTCACGCAAATGTAGATGCTGCCTACCATCCTGCAACTTTGACAGAAATTAAAACTAAGTACAAAGGAGACTTCAAAGCATTTGCTAAAAAGTATTATTCTAAATCTCCATTTGCTTCAGAAGAGAAGTTAAATATATGGTTAGATAAGTTTAGTAAAAAAGCAGTTGAAAAAGACCCTATTTATAACTTAATGAATGAGTTTATCGAAATATATATTCAGCAAATTATTATACCTCAGCAAGTGTCTGCAGAATCTTTAGCAAAAGGAATGCGTTTGTTTGTTGACGGTACAATTCAAATGAACAAGGACAAAGCGTATGCTTCTGATGCGAATTCAACTATGCGCATTACTTATGGTAATGTGCTCGCTTATGATGGTGCTGATGCGATTCATTACAGCCATATTACAACCTTAGAGGGCGTAATGGAAAAAGAAGTTGTTACAGATAATCAGAACCATGAGTTTTATGTACCTAAAAAATTAAAGGACTTGTACAATAGTAAAGACTATGGTCAATATGCAATGAAAGACGGAAGATTACCTGTAGGATTCTTATCAAACAATGACATAACTGGAGGTAACTCTGGAAGTCCTGTAATAAATGCTAAAGGTCAATTAATTGGAACTGCATTTGATGGTAACTGGGAAGCCATGAGTGGAGACATTTATTTCGAGCCAAACATCCAGAGAACAATTTCTGTAGATATCAGGTATACATTATTTATTATTGATAAATATGCTGGAGCTGGTCACTTAGTTAAAGAAATGACTTTAGTTAAAGAGCCTGTAAAAGCAATTGAAAAAATTGAATTACCTACTATTCTAGAAGTAATTGTGGAGGAAGCTAAATAAATCTTAAATTTTATAAAAAAGTCCCGATTGAAGATTCAATCGGGACTTTTTTGTTTTAGTTAATTAGATATTTAACTCTGTTGAACCTTAAACTCCATCAATGCAGCGATGGATGAAGCTCTTGAAATGGCTTCATTTTCCTTGGGACCATTAAACAAAGACTCAACCGTTTCTCCCCATAATAACTTCCATCTTTCAAAATGTTTTGATTTCAGTCTTTCCGTTTTATTAAGGTCAATGTGTTTTACCATTGGGTTACCTTTATACTCTCCAGTACCAAACAATATTGATTCCCAGAAAGAATACATCTTGGGAAGGTGAACATTCCAATCTAATTTTGCGACATCTGTAAATATGTAACCTATTATATTATCTGTTTGAATTTTGGAGTAAAATTCATTTATTAACAGAACGATATCCTCTTTGGATTCAATATCTTTCCTGAAACTAGCGCATTCCTTTTTGAAAATCTCTTTTAAGAACTGTAATCGCCATCTCAGTTGGCGTCTTTTCAAGCTTACTTATTATCTCAAATATTTTTGTACTTAAATCTATTCCTGTAGCAGTGTCTTTTAAATTATGCATTGCCATGTTGACAATCTTACTTGTTTCTTCTTTTGCTGTTTTGACACCATCCCATGCTTTAATAGATATATAAATTTGCTGGGTCATGTTGTGAACGTATTCTTCACGAATAGCCTTAAGCATTTCCGAATGCAAGATTCTAGCACTCATACCCGGTTTATGTAAGCGTATAATCATATTATTCGGATCAACTCTTTCCATATAGAGAACCGTTCTCTCATAAGCCTGCATTCTAAGAGGAGTATATTCTTTAGTCGCTTTTAATTTTAATTCATCTTTCCGAATCGATTGTTCTCTATCAAAAAATTGTTTTAAAACTATATAGACAGCAATAAACACAATCAATGCTGGCACTAATATTTTTACTATTTCAATTACATCCTCCATAACTATGCTAATCTTTCTATCAATTTTATCCTACTACGTGTAAATGCAAATAAAGTTAAAAGATACCATAAATTAATTTATTTTTAATAAATAGGAAAGAGCTGTTAACAATTAATAGAAAATCATTGACAACTTTAATCGAAAAATCAAACACTTGAAAAACATCTTTAGTAAATTTGCACAAAAATTAAAAACCTTCAAAATGCAACAAGTTTCAGACAGATTAAACAGACTTACCGAATCAGCAACAATTGCTATGGCTCGTAAGAGCAGAGAGTTAAAAGCTCAAGGAAGAGATATCATAAGTTTGAGCTTGGGTGAACCAGATTTTAACACACCAGATTTTATCAAAGATGCTGCAAAAGATGGAATTGACCAAAACTACACGAAATACATGCCAGTAAATGGCTATGAGGATTTACGTGAAGCAATTTCTACGAAATTTGCAAGGGATAATGGACTAAACTATAATGCTGACCAAATCGTGGTTTCTACAGGTGCTAAGCAATCAATCGCCAATGTTATGATGAGTTTAGTTAACCCGGGTGATGAAGTAATCATACCAGCGCCATATTGGGTTACATATGCCGACATTGTAGAACTTGCCGAAGGGATTCCTATAATTATTGAAACTTCTATTGATAACGACTTTAAAATTACCGCTGAGGAACTGGAAGCTGCCCTAACGAATAAAACAAGAATGTTGATTTACAGTTCGCCTTGTAATCCAACTGGATCATTATATAGTAAGGATGAATTACGCAGCTTGGCTGACGTAATCGTAAAGCATGAAAATCTACTGGTAACTAGTGATGAAATTTATGAGCACATCAATTTTGTTGGGAAACATGAAAGTTTAGCGCAATTTCCGGATGTTTATGACCAAGTAATTACAGTTAACGGGGTTTCTAAAGCATTTGCTATGACTGGCTGGAGAATCGGATATATTGGAGCTCCTGCATGGATTGCACAAGCCTGTACTAAAATGCAAGGTCAAATTACATCAGGAACATGCGGAATAGCGCAAAGAGCAGCTATAGCAGCTTTATTAGCAAGTCCAAGTGTAACGGATGAAATGAAAGAGGCTTTTCATAAAAGAAGGGACCTTGTTCTTGGAATGCTAGGCGAAATGGAGGGTGTAAAAATCAATTTGCCAGAAGGAGCATTTTACGTATTCCCTGACATCAGTTCTTTCTTTGGAAAATCAGATGGAACTACTACCGTTAATAACGCTGACGACTTGACCATTTATATTTTAGAGAAAGCAAACGTTGCATTAGTAACTGGAGCTGCTTTTGGCGCACCTAATTGCATTCGTATTTCATACGCTGCGAGCGATTCCGATTTAACGGAAGCTATGACAAGAATGGGGAAAGTATTAGGTGAGTTGAAGAATAAGTTAGAGGTTGCAAACTAGACAAAAGATCGCTCCTCTCTAAGACATCAGACACTAGACGAAAACATATTACAATCTAGTGTCTGGTGTCTTTTAATCTTATGCACTCTTATAAAACCATATTCTCTCCTAAATCCAACTCAATTAAATCATCTAGAATCGCTTTAATTCTTGAATGGTGAACGGGAGTTGCTAATTTATTAAGAGGGCGAATTCCTATCTTCTTCTTGTCATGAAAATGTTCATCCAAATCAATGGTTCTAACAATATAAAACTTCCATTGAGCTAAATCTAGCACATCAATCTTGGTAACATCTTTTTGATCGAGTAAGCAAAAAATGTAAAGCTCAGCCTCTCTATTTCGAAAAGTAACAGAATCATCAGTCTTTTTATCTATTCCTTTTTTTGGAGAGATATCATACAAAACTCTTTTAGGTTTTTTCTGTCTCCAGCTTTGTATGTAACCGGAAGTCTTTACTGTAATTTTTTTTCTACGGTACCTAAACTCTACTTTACCCCAATCAATTCTAGGAAATTTTGTTAATTCAAGAGCATTTGCGACTAAATACAAACCAAAATCGTCACGGTTTTTATTAATCAATATATCCGAATAAGTCCATTGCCAAAAATCTTTAATTTTTGCATCATCTAGACCCTTTATTTCTTCATGCCCAAAAAACATGTCACGAATTTACAATATCCCTATTTAATATTATTGATTTTTTTAAAGCAAACGATTATATTAGCAGAAGGTATAACGTAGTATGAAAAACTCCAATCTTATAAAATGGTCTTTTTGGCCGATACTAGTTGCTGTTATTTTAATTGGCTATACATACATTAGTGCGGAAGCTGTCAATAAACATTTAGACTTCATTCCATCAAATGCAAAAGCTGTAGTTATTCTAGATTCAAAATACTTGGCTAACGATTTCTACGAATTATTAAAGTTTAACCCAACAAAAATAGATGAAGTCTTGCCCCTTATAGAAGGCACAGGTGACGCTGAAATAGCTACAGAATTGCCGGGAATAGTTCCATTGGGAAAAATGGCTTTTTATATTTATCAAGATACCGAAACCAAAGACCAACAATTCTTTCGATGTTTTATAGCAACCTTATCAGATAAGTCGCAGTTTTTGAAAACGATGAACGGTATGCGAGAGAATGCTATCGTCACTGAAATTGAAAGTGGAAATATTCATTTTTACAAAGAGGACAACAAATTGGTTCTGATTAAAAATGATGTAGTGGTAGTTGTCGAACCATTCAACAATGCTTTTAAATTGTCTTCTTCCATTGGTAAACGGCATTATTTATCTGTATTTTCAAATTCTTCACAATCACTTATCGCTAAGAGTCATAGTTTCAAAGAAACAGTGAATCAAAAAAACCATGTTAATGTATGGGCTGCAAATGGCGAAGGAATTCTAGAAGGTTTTGGAGGGAGTATGATTGGAATAAATAAATTGTTCAATAGTCAAATTATCTCCATCAACTTAAAAGATGAAGACATTGAAACTAAGGTTCATTTATATTTAAATGAAAAAGATTTAATTATAGAAAAAAGTAATGATGTCAAACCCCTCAATGAGCAAGAATTACTGCGTCTGAGTATGAGCTTAAATCCAGATAAATTTAAGGATTACTTCCAAACGTTGCTTCCTTCCGACAAATATTTTCTCGCAGATGGTTGGACAGGTCAAGTTTGCACAAGCGTTATTGGATTTAGGAATCAACCGGTTTACCAACTAAAACCAGATACTATTATTGATAATATTAAACGAGACACTTTAATTAAAATTGATACTATCGAACTATCTCGATTCGTG
>CAWUXI010000135.1:0-13258 GCA_963926405.1 uncultured Flavobacteriales bacterium | reverse complement strand
ATAAAAATAATAAATTAAAAACAAAATTCTTATATTTGATAATAACGGAGAAGATGAGTTTTAGTGGCATTTTTAGTGAACAAGTAGGTTAATTAAAAGCTAAAAGCTAATACAAATAAGAGATACAGGGATAGCAGAGAGAATCCTGCCACCCCGACTTCGTAAAGACCTAACTACTTGATAGTTAGGTCTTTTTTGTTTTTAATTGTTCCTCAGACAACAACAATAATAATTTGAGATGGTAAATTATTGATTTCTCTGGTAAAACTAATTCACTCATTTTAAATAACTTTACTGAAAATTAGTAATCATTTAAATGACTAAATTAAAACACGTTTTAGGAATTATTAGCCTTATTTTGCTTTCTATAGGATGCCAAAAAAACCAAATTGAAGACCAAAAGTTTGACTCTCTATATTGCGCGCCTTCTTCAATAAAAGCATCGTTTAATTCTGGAACTTATTCGAATGATTCACTCTCAATCAGTTTCACTAAACCAGATTCTGGTTCGCTTGTAATAATATACAACTACGACACTATAACTTCGAAAAATGTCACTATAGGGATAACAATCTTTAATTCAGTTGGAAAACTTAACCAAATTCCTACTTCTCCTATAAACAATAAGAATTATCGTTACAATTGGGCCACTCCTATTGGAAAAGCTTCTTCATTTCATCAAATTAAAGTATTAAGTATTGAAGACAATGTTATTGTTGACTCCCTTATTGGGAATTACATTCTGGGCGCTAGAACACAAGATAATTTAACCATAGCCAATTTCCAAGTAGATGAAGAATGGTTATTTAATTCAGATACAGGTTGCTATCTACCAGGTAAAAACTTCAACCTTAGCCCTGAAAATGAGACTGGAAATTTTTATAAATACAAAAAAAGAAAACATCCGGCAGTTATTCAAATTTTTGATAAAAATAAAGAATACTTAAGTGGGAATTTCATTTGGCGAATACATGGATTAATAACTCCTAAAACCCCTCAAAAAAGTTTACGGATTTATTTGAAAGAGAAAACCAAAATAAAAAACCTACTGGAATTGAATCATAAGGTTGATAAAATAATTTTACGTTCGTCATACTCAGGTTGGGGAACAAAAATATTTATTGATGGGTTTATTGCAGATGCTTGTAAAGGATTAAATTTAGATGTAATGGCTTATAAGCCAATAAAAGTATATATAAATGGAGAATATTGGGGTATTCATGGTTTACGAGAACATATGGACCTGAATGCTATTGCGAACAAGTATAACTTGAAGAAGAAACACTTAGCAGATGCAGATGATAAAGGATATTCAACTGATATGGATGAATTTGGAGAATTAAAAACTCTATTTGATCATATAAAATCTAATTCAAACTATCCTTACGATAGTATTCAAAATAATTTCGATATGCCATCCTTAATAGACTGGCTAGCTGCAGAAATGTTTTTTCAAAACACTGATTGGCCAGGAAACAACACCTTTTTTTGGAAAAAACAAAACGAATATGATAAATGGAAGTGTGTGTTAATAGATATGGATGCGTGCATTGGATATCCCAAGGATAATATATTTGAATATTCAATCGAAAAAAAACCAGCTTCTTTAGGTAAAATATTTGTCACTTATTTATTCAATCAAAAAGAATTTGTTTTAGCATTTAAAAAACGAACTGAATATTTACTTGAAAATAATTTTTCTACAGCTCAGTTAATGTTTAAATTGAATACATATAAGAAGATTTTCGATCCAGTTATTTCAGAACATTATGCTAGATGGGGTGACCCTGAAGGCGTGTCAAAATACAATAAAGGAATATCAAAAATACAAACATTTTGCGAACAACGGCAATCCTATTTCCAATCTAACCTGGACAAGTTTATAGTGTCTAAATCTTTTTAATAGACCTATGTTTTTCAATCAATCATACAAACAATAGCAGAAATTCCTTACGTAACAGAAGCTAATATGACATCCTTAGAAGGATATCAGAAACACTTTAAAGATGGCTTTCAATTACCCTCTGAACTTCTCTGTATTCACAAAAATAGTCTTTAGAATTTCTTTGTCAGCACCTGAGAGCTCAATGCTTCTTCGACTCATTACTTGTTTTGCAACTTCGTAAGACTTATCTAATTTATACGTTGTAAAACCATCCTTTCCGCCCCAAGAAAAAGAGGGAATGTGTTTGTCTGGAAAGTCTCCGCCAAAAATATTAGCAAAAGCACCTACAATAGTTCCTGTGTTGAACATGGTATTAATTCCACATTTGGAATGATCTCCCATTATTAATCCGCAAAATTGTTCTTCCGAATCAATTGAAGCTTCTTCTTTATAGCTCCAAACCTTGACGTTTCCGTAGTTGTTTTTCAAGTTTGAGGTATTTGTATCAGCTCCTAAGTTACACCACTCTCCTATTACGCTATTACCCATATAACCATCATGTCCCTTGTTTGAGTAACCTTGCATAACCGAATTCCCAACTTCACCACCAACTTTGCAAAAAGGGCCAATAGTAGTTGGTCCGTATATTTTTGCGCCCATTTTAAGAACGGCATTTTCTAACAAGGCAAAACTTCCTCTAATCATACAGCCTTCCATTACTTCTGCGTTTTTAGCTATATATATTGGACCTGTTGTAGAATTTAAAATCGAACAAGTAACTTTTGCTCCTTTTTCAATAAAAACTCTTTTTCCTAAGATAGTATTCGATGCATCAATTTCTTCCGGCTCTTTTTCTGCTATAACTATTTCAAAATCCTTTTCTAATTCTTCACCATTCAATTTAAAGATATCCCATGGACGATTAATAATATTTAAATCACCTTCATACTTAAGAACAGTCATCTTAGCAAGGGCATCGTCCATATCCTCCACGGCAGGTAATGGGCAAATAGCAATAACTTGATCATTGTGCATTAACAACTGGTTTTCTTCGAGGTTATTAATAGTATCTACAATATCCTCATCTGGCAAAAGCCCGGCAAACACACCAATTTTAGTTTTGGCATTATTACCTTTAAATTTTTCGGTTAAATAATCTTTCGTACGTATAGATGTTTCTGTTCCCAAATAATAATTCCATTTTTCTTGAATAGTAAAAATGCCCACCCGCAAAGCAGCAACTGGCTTCGTGTAAGTTAATGGCAAAAGCTGCTGATGAGCCACACCGTCAAATAATACAATGCTCATATATTGATTTTAATTGTGGTATAAAAATACCAATATTTATATACAAAAAAACCCCCGACTAAAAAGTCGAGGGTTTTAAATATCTTTAAATAAGGTTTAATCCTTATTACGTGAACCATATCTAGTTTTAAACTTATCGATACGTCCTGCTGTATCTACTAATGTTTGTTTACCCGTAAAGAAAGGATGAGACTTATGAGAAATTTCCAACTTAATCAAAGGATAATCATTTCCATCTTCCCATTTGATTGTATCTTCAGACGGCGCACAGCTGTTAGTTACAAACGAATATTCGTTTGACATATCTTTAAATACTACTAATCTGTAATTCTCTGGGTGTATTCCTGCTTTCATTTTACTTTATTATTAATTTCGGTTTGCAAATGTACACTTTCTTTTTAATTAGACAATCAGTCAAACAATAAAATAGACAAAATATATTTAATATTTATCAGTTATAGACTGTGTAAATAATTTTAGATTTGTCATCTAGTAATGAAAAATTTTTTAAAAATAGCACTTTTATTTATTGGAATCAGCTCTTTACTGATGCTTTCCAACTGCAAAAAAGCACAATTATTAACCGATAATTCAGCGAAACTGGAGTTCTCTGCAGATACTGTTCTTTTCGATACAGTATTCACAACCATTGGATCGACGACGAAATATTTTAAAATTTACAATAATAATTCTGGAAAATTAATTGTCTCTGATATTTGGTTAGCCGGCGGAACACAATCTCAGTTTAGAATAAATGTCGATGGTGATGCTGGAGTTAGCTTTAGTGAGTTGGAAATTGAAGCAAATGACAGCCTTTTTGTGTTTGTTGAAGTTACAGTTGACCCAAATAACGCTAATAACCCATTAGTGGTTGAGGATTCAATTATGTTCCTAACCAATGGGAATTCGCAAAGAGTTCTTTTAAATGCATGGGGACAAGATGCCTATTTTCACGTAAAAGAAATAATAGTAGTAGATCAGACTTGGAATAATGACAAGCCACATGTTATTTATAACTATTGCGCGGTTGATTCAGCTATTACGTTAACCATTCCTGCAGGGACTAACGTTCATGGGCATAATAATGCCACTCTTCTCGTTTATAAAGGTTCCTTATTGGTCAACGGAACAATCGGTAACCCTGTTGAGTTTTCGCAAGACAGAACGGCTGATTACTTGCTCTATCCAGCTGATAGTGTTGCAGGACAATGGAGGGGAATATATTTCATTGAACCGCTTACAAGTAGTATTGACTACGCCGAAATAAAGAATGCTGTTATAGGAATTCAAATTGATACAGCGGGAAATGGAACCACAGTTAATTTGAATGCAGTAAAAATAGACAATAGCTTATTTGCGGGAATATTAACCCAAGGAGCAAATGTTACCGCGGTAAATTGTTTGTTTGGTAATTCTGCTCAATATTCCGCTGTTATATCAATAGGAGGATCTGTTAGTTTTGACCATTGCACATTTGGAAATTACTGGAATGGCACGCGAAATTCAGGCTTATTTGCATTCTCAGATTACTATGAATCAGGAAGCACAATTCAACAAAGGCCTTTTACTGCGGCCAATTTTACCAATAGTATTATTTATGGGAATAATGACAATGAATTTGTTATAGACACACTAGCTAGGAGTATTACTGGATCTGCTCCTGTATTTAATTTCGCCAATTGCTTGATAAAAACAGATACAACAATTGCCAATGCTAGTTTCTTCTCAAATTGTATAACCAATAGCGATCCTTTATTTCTCGATCCTTATGTTTGGGATTACCACGTTCCAAGTAACTCATCCGCTGTTGGACAAGCTTTTGGATCTATCCCTGGAACTGACTTAGATGGTAATGGTAGATTCGCAAATACTATCGGTTGTTATGAGTATCAGTAATAGAGGTTTTCTTTTCACGAATAATACACTGCTAAAAAAAGGCAACAAACTGACTTTTGACTATCTTAGTCGGAATATAATATATCCATTGAATGTTAAAAACAATTGTCTTTATATTTTTGATCAGCTCGACACTTAACACTAAGGCTAGAATCGAGCCCCACAATGGCAGTAATAATTGCAGTTCTAGTTGGGGATTCTATGCACATAAAAGAATTAATAGAATGGCGGTATTTACTTTACCTCCAGAGCTATTTACCTTTTACAAAAAACACATTGAATTTTTAACAGAGCATGCAATAGATCCTGATAAACGAAGGTATGCAGCTAAGGGAGAAGCTGAAAGGCATTACATCGATATTGACCATTACGCGCATAATGGAGAAGACCCATTTGAAGTTGTTCCAAAAAGATGGAAGGACGCGGTTGAGAAATTTTCTGAAGATACACTTAAAGCCTATGGGATAGTTCCATGGCATCTTGAAGTAATGGTAAAAAGATTGACAAGAGCCTTTAAAGAGAAAAACTTAGATAGAATATTACAATACTCAGCAGATTTAGGTCACTACGTTGGTGATTCTCATGTTCCTTTGCATACTACAGAGAATTACAACGGACAACAGACAAATCAAAATGGAATACATGGGTTTTGGGAGTCTAGAATCCCTGAATTATCTGCTGAAAATTATGATTATTTGGTCGGTAGAGCAGCTTATATTTCTGATCCCTTGGAAAAAGCTTGGAGCATTGTTAAACATAGCCATTACGCGTTGGACTCTGTGTTCAGCGTGGAAAAAGAATTAACAGAACTTTTTGATGAAGATAAAAAGTATTCTTTTGAACACAGAGGACGAGTTGTTATGAAGGTTTATAGTGAAGCTTTTTCTATGGAATACGAAAGAAGATTAAATGGAATGCAGGAAAGAAGAATGAGAGAATCGATTTTAACTGCAGGAAGCTTTTGGTATACAGCTTGGATAAATGCTGGCCAACCTGACTTATCGGACTTGAAAGAAGATTTATCTGAAGAAATGAAAGAGGAAATGAGGAAGAACGATGAACATTTTAACAAAGGTAAAATTAACGGAAGAAATCACGATAAGTAAATTATCTAGCGGCTACATCGCTTCGTTTCCTTTTGTTTTTCGTACGATTTTTCTTTTGGAACTCCCTCCCTTTTTCTGTCACTGCAGTACGCGGAAGCGTTTTAATCTTACCTGATTCAATCTCTTTAATTACCCTCTCAATTATAATATCTTCTCCTTCTGGAGAGTAAGTTATTTTTAGATTCTGTCCATTTAACAAACAAAGTGATTGTATGAAAACAGCTTTTCCTCCACCTCTGTAATCCCTAATAATATCATACGTAGACAATCCTGTTTCTCTAAATACCAACTTATTTAAATAAACACCACGTGTAACCGACATGTTTTTTATTTCTTCGCCAAACTCCTCTTTTAATTCTTTATTTGCATGTTTCAAATATTTACTTTTCTCACGCTTAGAAGACATTTGTGCAATAGAATCTTGATATTCATGTAGCATCGCAGATGCCAATTGAGAATATGCATAAACCCTCCTTACAAAATACCTTGTGGTTCTATAATTCTTTAAGTATTCAGAATTATCTCCTTGAATAACAACATCATTCAATAAATATCCAGGAGTGGAAATATCTTCTCCAACTACCTGTACTTTTCCTTCTTTATTTGTCTTCTGCGAAAAACCCGCAATTGGAATAAAAATCGTTAAAATATATACTATTAGCTTCTTCATTCTACCGGTACAACGAAAATAATAGCAAGAAGTTGTTATTTCCAAGCCGATTAGTAACTTTTTTAACACAACCCAACACTTCAATAATTAACTATTCCTCTATTTTGGGTTTATTGATGTACATTTGTTACAATCCAAATTACCTGAAAATGAAAATCCTATCGTTCCTTTTGCTAATTGTCATCTGCAATGTTGGATATACTCAAACTGAAGCTACTATTGGCCTTAAAAAATTCGACTCTCCAAGTTCTCCTTTTATAGAAACCTATATAAGTATATTTGCAGGCTCTGTTAAATACCTCCCAAATGAGCTAGGAATTGACAGGTGTAAAATAGAAGTATTACAAATGTTAAAGAAAGATGGTAAGATTATAGACTTTCAAAAAATAGTATTAGAAAACAAAGGTGTAACAACTAGAGATCTTTACAACGACCCATTGCATCAACATCGCTTTTTTGTTGAAAATGGTAATTATGAATATGAAGTAGAAATAGTAGACTTATATAACGATTCTGCTAAGAAGATAACCTATAAAAAAGATTTTCAATTAGACTTTAACAAAGGGATTGATATTTCTGACATTGAATTAGTTGACTCCTTTTGGAAATCTGATGAAGCGTCTAAAACATCAAAATCTGGTTTCGAAATGATACCACTGGTTTCTGATTATTTTTCGCCAGAATTTGATAAAATTGCCTACTATTTTGAAATATATAATACAGATAAAGAATTAGGAGAAAACAGTAAATATGTACTGCAACACTTTATTGAGTCATATGAAAGAGGTGTAATTGCTGGAAGTTTCAATAAATTAAGTAAAGAAAATTCCAACCCCGTAAACGCGACACTAAATATATTTGAAATTGGAACACTACCAACCGGGAACTACAACCTTGTGGTACAAGTTAAAAATAAAGACAACCAGGTTATTGCAGAAAAAAAACTACGGTTCCAACGTTTAAATTTATTGAATGATATCAATACGGAAAACCTAAAAGATGTAAATCTTGCTGGACAATTCACTGATAGAATATCATTAGACTCATTGGATGAATTTATTTATTGCCTACGCCCTATTTCAACCATGATTGAAAAGAAAATTGCTGACGATCAATTAAGCGAAATGACGGATACTTTAAAACTTCAATATATTTATAGCTTTTGGTACAATAGAAATACGCTTTCTCCAGAAAAAGATTGGAATGCGTATAAATTTCAGGTAAAACAGGTTCAACTCAAGTTTGGCACGCGTATTAAAAAAGGCTATGAAACCGATAGGGGACGTATTTTCCTGAAATATGGAGCTCCAAATACTGTGCATGATCAAAGAAGTGAAGCTAATTCATATCCTTATCAAATTTGGCATTATTATAAAATTGGAAAATTCAACGATAAACGATTTGTTTTTTATGATCGTGACCTAGTTACAAATGATTATCAATTATTACATTCTGATTTAATTGGAGAAATCCAAAACTTTCATTGGAAAATTGATTTAAAGAGAAGAAGCACAAGAGGCGGTAATGTAGATGATGCCAACCCTGATTCTGAATTCGGAGACCGTACGGATGATTTATTTTACAAACCTCGTTAATACATTAAGGGGAGTTCTAATAATTTAATTGTTCTAATCATTGTTTTAATCTTTAGAATATTAATTTTGATTACTTGAATACTGCAGTTGTCATATTAAATTTTAACGGGAGGAAGTGGCTCGAAAAATTCTTGCCGAGTGTTTTTGCAAACAGCGATGAAGCTGATATTTACGTTATAGACAATGCCTCCACTGACGATTCCGTTCTTTTCCTGAAAGAAAATTTTCCTCAACTAAAGGTTGTTGTAAACGAATCAAACTACTGGTTTGCTGGAGGTTATAACAAAGGCCTTAAACACATTTCTGCAGATTATTACATTCTTTTAAATTCTGATGTAGAAGTCACACAAAATTGGATTACCCCGGTTATTCAATTATTAGAAAGTGATGAAAACATTGTTGCAGCGCAGCCAAAAATTTTAGCATATCACAATAAGCAATACTTTGAGCATGCTGGAGGTGGAGGTGGAATGATAGATAAAAATGGCTATCCCTTTTGTCGAGGTCGAATTTTTGACCATGTAGAAAAGGATGAAGGGCAATATGATGATACAGCTGAAATATTCTGGGCAACAGGAGCATGTTTGTTTATTAAAGCTAAAGCATTTCATGAATTTGGTGGATTTGACGCTAGTTATTTAGCACACATGGAAGAAATTGATCTTTGCTGGAGAATGAAAAACAGTGGGAAAAAAATAATGTATTGTGGCTCTAGTTCTGTTTATCATGTTGGCGGAGGCACCTTAAACTATGTTAATCCGCAAAAAACATATTTAAACTTTAGAAACAGCTTATTTACACTGTATAAGAACCTTGATAAAGGTCTTTTTATTAAAATACTCACAAGATTATGTCTAGATAGTTTAGCTGCAGCAAAGTTTCTTTTTTCTGGTAAAATAAGACATATTGGAAGTATATTTAAAGCGCATTTTCATTTTTACAAAAACATCTCTCAATTGAAAAAAAAGCGGAAGCAAATGAAATATAAAAGTTTTACCGGAATGAAAGGGATGTATTCTAGAAATATCGTTTGGCAGCATTACGGGCGGAAAAAAAAGACATTCAAAGATTTATAAATTACAAGTCTTTCTCAATCCCTTGGAAAAAGGTATTTTTACAGTGATTAATTATAAATCAATATGGAATCTACATTCAAAAAACCTTCTTTAATTCAAGCGTTGACTCCAATAGTAGTGCTTATTTTACTATTAATGATATCTGTAATGTCTATTTGGGGAAGCGATTCCTTAAGTGGAGCCAATCAGATGGCTTTGTTATTTGCTACAGCCGCAGCAGCGCTTATTGGTTGGCGGCTTAAATACAGATGGAAAGATATGCTTAGTGGTATTAGTGATTCCATTTTATCCGCCCTTCCTGCATTACTAATTCTTTTATTAATAGGAGCCTTAGCAGGAACCTGGTTAATAAGCGGTATTGTTCCTAGTATGATTTATTATGGGCTTAAAATATTAAACCCTACTATATTTCTATTTGCTGCTTGCTTAGTTAGTGCAATTATTTCTTTAGCAACTGGAAGTTCATGGACTACTATAGCTACAATCGGAGTTGCTTTACTTGGTATTGGTCAAGCCATGGAAATAAACACTGGCTTAATTGCTGGAGCAATAATTTCTGGAGCATATTTTGGAGATAAAATGTCACCAATGAGTGACACAACAAACCTGGCTCCAGCTGTTTCAGGGACAGATCTATTTACTCATATCCGCTATATGATGTGGACCACAATACCTTCTATTGTAATTACGTTATTACTTTTCTTTGTAATAGGTTTCTTCGTTGGAGACGGAGGTTCGACAGAAGAAATTAATGGGATACTTTCTGCTATTGAAGGTTCTTTTTATATTACTCCTTGGTTATTTTTAGTTCCTGCCGCTGTTGTTTTTATGATTGTTAAAAAAGTACCTGCAATTCCAGCTCTTTTTGCAGGAGCTTTGTTAGGTGGTGTTGCAGCTTTAGTTTTTCAACCAAATATTATAAAAGAAAAAGGAGTTAAAAATACAGTTATAATTGAAGGTGAAAAAGCTTTATTATACGAATTTGAATGGTTGCTTGATGGAGAAAAAATTGAAGGTGACGCCAAGCTTAAAAATCAAAATGGAGGCACTTACGAACTTATTATTAGCAAAGAAGGAGAAGTTGCATCAACTGGATCATTTATCATACCAGATGCTTTAGATACGGCAGCAATGAGCAACTTTACATTTACTTTTGAGGATAATAGTATTAATAAATTAGGTTTAACCGCTACCCTTTCGCGAAGTAATTATCCAGAAGCTGCTTATCGCACTATAATAAATGCAATGACTGTGGACACATCGGTCAGTACTTCTAGCGATCAAGTTAACGAACTATTGGGAACCAGTGGAATGTCTGGTATGATGGGAACAATATGGCTAATTATCTGTGCCATGAGTTTTGGAGGGATCCTGGACAAACTGGGCATGTTAAGTAAGATAACGGAGGTTATTGTGTCAAGGGCTAAATCGAGAGGCTCTTTAATTGCAACTACAACTTTAACTTGCATTGGTTTTAATGTAACTGCATCCGATCAATATTTAGCTATTGTAGTTCCTGGAAAAATGTTTTCAAAAACGTATAGAGATAGGGGTCTTGCACCCCAAAATTTGAGTCGAACTTTAGAAGATAGCGGAACTGTTACATCCGTACTAGTTCCTTGGAATACTTGTGGCGCAGCGCAATCCCATGTACTTGGAGTAGCTACGGGAGAGTACTTTTTATTCTGTTTCTTCAATCTCATAAGCCCTATTATGACAATTATATACGGATATCTTGGAATAAAAATTGCCAAGCTCAATGAAAAAAAGGACCAATAAATATTTTAACTTTTAGACATAATTTCATATATTTACCTCATAGGACCTGAACAAACCAACTTAAACCGCCTTCGTATGAAAAGCATTATACTTCTAAGTCTCTTTTTATTCTCAGCTATATCTTATGCTCAAACTGACCTTGAGAGCCAAATCCCGCAAGAGAAGAAATACGACAAATCTATTGTTGATGAGACTTACGGAATTCAACTTTATGAACCTTTAAACATGGCCCTAGAAGGAGATTCAGTAAGAATGGAAAATGGTTATGCTGTCAATAACTGGAAAGAAGATTTTTATGAAGACGGAACACTTCTTCACCGTGGATACTATATTGACGGACAATTAAAAGTTTATAAAAACTATTACCCAAACGGTAACATAGAAAGAGAATTTAAAAACGTTGATGGCTTCAGATCTCTTCAAAAGAAATTTTACCCTGACGGAACATTAAAATCTGAAGTTAAATATATGGAAGGATCTGCACTCTTATGGGTTGATTACTACGCAAATGGTAATATGGAGTTTTATGAGGAATTCCATAAAAGCTTCTTGTATCACAATGTTAAAAGGTCCTACTATGAAACTGGACAAGAGGAAACTGTATTAGAAAGAGTTAAGAAATTAAACTTCACGCAAAATGACTTTTATAAAGATGGCACAAATAAACAAGAGGGTACTTTGAGCTATGACCTGAATGCTTATGATTATTATAAAACAGGAAAGTGGACTTATTATAATGAAACAGGCGTAGCTACAAAGGAAGAAACCTATAACAACGGTAAAGTGGCTAAAACCAAAGATTTATAATAAACACATAAATAAAAGTAGAAAGCATTAATTCAAAATAATTAACACCTTTTATTTGGTCGAGTTGAATTGACAATATAATTCCATGCTATTTTAGAGATCTATTTATTACTTTACCAACTTCATTGGGCAAATTATAAACCATAAAGTGACCACCGCCATTTACAACAGAAGGAATATTTATATTTTTTATTGGAATAACTTTATCTTGAGATCCATGAATATGAATTATTTTGGCAGGAAAAACTGTATTTTCCCAATATAGTATTGAACGAATTGTCTTTTTTAAATGTCCAGCAGGAGTCTCATTTATCATTTTATCAAAAAAACGTTTATCCTTTTTAGAAACACCAAATATTTTTCCAGCAAATGGAATTATTTTAATCAACCAAGGAGAAATAACATAATGCACTCCTACCCTTCTTGAAAATCTAACCATTGCAGGAAGTTCCTTGTGTGTCTTTGCACTGGAAACAAGGATAAGTTTCTCTGGATTTAGAAATTTCGACATTTCAACAGCTAGCATACCTCCAAACGAAACACCTAAAATTCCAAAAGACTCTTCTTTATTAATTTGTGAACTTAATACTTCAGCATATTCTCGAATTGTTTTGGCATTGCCCCATTCAGCCCATTCAATTACTTGTGTTTTAACATCAAGTTGTAATCTAGAAAAAAATCGATGATCTGCTCCGGTTCCAGGTATTAGATATAAAGTTTCCAAGTATTAAAATTCAAATTCTTGCACAAACACTCTAGATTTCTCCATTTCATCGTGCATAATTTTATCATCACCAACAAATGGCACCAGTTTTCTATACTCTACAATTACATTTTCTATATATTCAGATGATTTCAAAGGTTTTCTAAATTCTAGCGCTTGAGTTGCTGTAAATAACTCTACTCCAATAATTTTCTCAACGTTCTTGATTACTTCTACCGTTTTAGTAGCTGCATTTGCTCCCATGCTAACATGGTCTTCTTGTCCATTACTCGAATCAATTGTATCTACAGAGTTTGGAGTACAGAGTTGTTTGTTTTTGCTTACAACTGAAGCAGCCGAATATTGCGGTATCATAAACCCTGAATTTAACCCTGGATTCGCAACTAGAAATGGAGGAAGGCCTCTTGTCCCT